>NZ_BAABFL010000468.1:0-51051 GCF_039540975.1 Kistimonas scapharcae | reverse complement strand
GCTTCGGACCGGTCGGCATGATTGGCAGATGACTGGTTATTCTGTGCCGCCTTGCTCGCCTCGGCGGTGGAGCGGTCGGCCTCCGCAGTGACGTGAGCGGCATGCTCGTTAATGCTGGCGACTTCTGGCTGGAAGTTTTCGACAATCTTAGTGATCGCGTCTTTGGCCGCTTTCGCTTGGCTGGGATATGGGCCATGCCGCCCCTGAATCACGGTGTTTTCGTCACCATTGGCGAATTGATCAAGCAGGGGAGCGGCGGCTGCGGCAAGGTTGGCAGCATCGTTCAGTTTCTGGTCGATGAGCATTGTGTTATCCGTAAATGGTCGGGAGCGTTGTGTTGGTCAGCGTGTCGAGATCGTCGCCGAAAGTGAGGTCTTGCCAATCGCCAAGCATGTACAGCAATTCATGCTCAAGCTGTGCAGGGGTTAGGTGGGTTGGCCGCATCAGTAGCAGCATTGCTGAGCATTCCCACCAATCAACGCCCCGGTAATTCATGGAGAGCTGGCCGGTGAATCGTGCCTGCTGCTCTGTCCAGCCGCCCGGAGCCGGTAAGCTGATCAGGAAATAAGCCACACCTGCGGAGCGGTGGAACGCATCAAGCGTCTGCCGTTGTGCGTCAGTTACCTGCCACTTAGCCGCCAGCATGTTCGGACGGCCTCGCACCTGCCTGACAATGCGCCGCCCGCCGTCAAACTGTAGTGAGCGGTGTTCGCCTCGCTGATCAATGGACAGGCCGACAGCCGGAGCGGGCAGAGAGTCAGGAAACTGCATAATCTATCTCCGCACTGGCTGACACTGCATATTTGCCCTGGTTGATCGTCGTCGAGTAGTTGCCGGTAAACTGGCAGCGCCCATGCTGTAGCCAATCAATATCAAACCAGTCAGCGCCATCATGCAGCCGGTGGTGATACCAAGCCCGGAAGACGTGGTATTGCCGCTCAGTAAACCGCCATGACAAGGATGCCGTATGGCGGTAGCTCTGGCTGATAATCTTCTCGGTTGGCGCAATGTCGCCGTCAGACTCAACGCGCCCGATTGCCGTTTCTTGGCTGTAGCTGATTTCGGGATTGGGCAAGGCTGGCGGCCAGTAGTTGAGGTTTTCAGCCATTAGAGCAGCCTGTTTAATCCGTATGCTGATTGCATGGTTTGACCGAAACCGACGCCGCGCCGAATCTGGTCAGACAGCTTGCCGACAATGACCTCAATCAACTTATTACCGTCTGCGTCAGTGCTTTGCCGTGTTTCTGCCTGCTGGCCAGTGTTGTTGATTACAGTTACTGAGGTATTGCCGCCGCCAGACCCCAGCTTGTGATTAGGTACAACGTTGCCGTCTTCGGGGGGGATGAAGTATTGGGAGCCGGACCGACCCACAAACATTTCCCCGCCAAACTCTCCGCCCCTGTACATATTTCCGGCTAGAGCTTGGCCGCCGTGTGATCGTGCGCCAGCAATCTCGCCTACTGCCGTAGCACCGATCATGGCGGCGTTTGCGTAACCCAAAGCAGTGATCTTTGATGACATTGCGGTTGCTGCAGCAACGCTGGCAGGGTTGCCGGGTATCAGCATCGCGCTGTACGCCTGTATTGCTGCAAGTTGCGTCTGCATCATTGCCTGAGCAACCATGATGCCTTTTTGTGCCAGTGTTGCAGCCACCCAGGCATCGGAGCCTTCCTCTAGCGAACTCCTGACAGCCCCAATACCATTAGCCATGAGCTGCATTTGCATCTGTTGCACCTGCTGCTCATATTGAACCCGAGCCGCACCGATTCGCTCCTGCTCCCTTGCCGCCTGTTCCTGAGCCTGCTTTTCAGCCTGTAAGCGGTCATCCGTAAGGCGCTTTCGCTCGTCGCTGTAATGGCGGTCTATCTCAAGCATTGCACTTGTGTGCTCTTGCTTACTGATTAGATCGTCTTGATACCAAGCATCCATCTGGTCGCGCTCGGCCTGCTGCTTCTCGGTAAGCAGGGCCAGTTCAGACAGATTGCGCTGTCTCAGCTCGCTTAGATGCTCATCAATACTGATGTCGCGGCCAGTAACCACGGTAGGCGGCTGATTCCCGTTACCACCATCGGGTAGAGCCTGCCTTTCCTTTGCCTGCTCCAGATCGTTGATTTTGGCCTGCAGCTCTGCCTGTTTCTGCTTATTGGCTGTTATTTCTTCTTCCAGTGCCGCCCGGCGCACCATGCCGCCCCGGCTGTTATTGCCTGAAAGCTTTTCAAGATTGGACTGCTGACGCTCTAGCTCGCGGTTGACGCCAGCAAGGTCAGCTTTGAGGCTTTCCATGTTGCCGCCCCAGATGGCGCCAAAAAACTCCTGTATCGCAAGCGTTGCATCCCTGAACGGGTCAGCGATTGAGGCCAGAACCTTATCTTTTACAATATCGAACGTCTTTGTCAGGTCGCCCCATGCGGTATTGAAGTCGCGCAAGTGCTGGCGCTCCATGTCCGACATGACAAGACCGGCGTCAGCAAAGTGATTAGTCAGGCGCTCCATTTCCTTGCCGTTGTTAGCCAGCAAAGGCGCAAGGCGACTTGCATCGTTGGCAATGGCTTCCAGATAAAACACCTGTTCTTCGGCGGATATGTTGGCAGCATCCATGGCGTTCTTGACGGCTTGCAACACTTCAGGACCAGCCAAGCCCTGCAAGGCTTCAGCGGTCAAGCCAACCTGCGGCGCTACCTGCTCAAAAAAGTCTTTGAACTCGCCACCACCTGTCGCTATGAAGTCTCCCAGCTTGTCAGTAATATCCTTGCTGACATCGGCAAACTTCTCACCGCTGATGCCGACTTTTTCAGTCGCGTAAGCAAGAGCCTGGAACCGCTCTGCGGAAACTCCCGCCATATCTGCAAGGTTTTCAAGGTCGCGCACTTTCTGGCCAGCCGCGCCAATGGCCGTGGCCAGTTTCGCGTACGCCGCCACTGCTGCGCCAATAGTCAAAGAGACTGCGCCGATAGCCATGCCTGCAGATTTAAATGCGCGCCCCACTGCTCCGGTGGCTACCTCTGCAGTCTTACTGGTTCCAACCAGTCTTTTTAAGGCGTCATCAGCTCGCCTTGCGCCATCAGCCTTAACTGCGATCCGTAACTCTGCTACATCAACCATGTTTCACCGGGCAATAAAAAACCCGCCGGAGCGGGTTTGTGGTTTTCCTGTCAGGGCTACTTGCATCTCACCTGAAATATACGTGTGCCCATTTTGCGTCCGGCGTACTCAGGCCGGTTTATCGTCTCAGCGCCTGTCACAGCAAAGCCGGGGCAGGAATCACCAAGAGCATACCGGGCAAGCTCGATTTGCCCCTGCTCTGTCTTTGGCGCATCAAATGTGCCGAGAATGACATAAACGTCATAATCATGATCAACGCCATAAACCTTAGTCACGGCAACTCCGCCAGAGTTTGTGAGCGCCGTATTTACAGAGCCAGCAGAGCAGCCGGCAAGCAGAGCCACAAGCAAGACAGCAATCAGTCTGTTCATTGTTTCGCCTCGTTACTAATGGGCGAATATTACTGCCAGACGCCTGATAACTTCCACTTCCCAAGCTCTCACACTGACATGCATCAACTCTGACCAGTTACGTATTTCTGTAAACGTGATCTGGCCGCGCGTGGCGTTATGCAGGTCATAGAACCAGCCGAGAAGGTAATCCAGCTCCTGCGGCTTCTCTGGCTGCTCTGCGAGCTGTTTCGGCTTTTTCCCTGTGGCTTCGTATACCTTGAGCAAATGATGCTTTAACGGCGTCTTATCGCCCTTTGGCGGCTTTATCAGTTCCGCCTCGCATTCCGCCCACCTCAACAGCCTGTCTATTTTTTTTTAAGGAAGTTCATGCGGTTGGAGCAGTATTGGTCGATCTGGTCAGCGACGGGCGGCGCGTTAATGATGAACTCAAGCGCGTTTTCTTGTGTGCAGGGCTTATCAAATGACCAGTCTTTAATGTATGCCGCCTTTGTTGCCGCCTCGCGCTCAGTCATTACTGCCTGACGATCTTCTGATAATCGCCTGATGTCAGCAGTAATGCGGTCAAGGTCTGCTGGCTCGTTGCCAGACTCTAGCGCCTTGGCTTTCGCGGTACTGATTGCTATGTCGGATGCAAGAAGCTGGCGGCGAGTTTCGGTCATTGCTGCCTGAAAAGCATCGGAATCAATGCCGACAACCTCCAGCCATTCGCCACTATCGGTACCATCAGGCAGAAAGAGCGGCAGACGCCGCCCCTCGTTGTGGGCCGGTTTCGTATAGAAATCTTCTGGCTTCATGCTGCTGCCCGCACGATCTTGATATTGGTCGCGTCAGCCGCGTCGTACAGCGCCTGAAACTCCATATTCAGCACTACCGGACCGGTGCCGCTAACCTCTGGCGCACCTGATCCGAACTTGATGCGCGGCAGGGTGAACGTATAGCTGCCGCCATCGCCTGCCAGAGTGAATTCGAGAGCGGTCTCTGTCTCGTTGATAAACCGGTCAATCATGGAG
Source organism: Kistimonas scapharcae (assembly GCF_039540975.1). NCBI lineage: Bacteria > Pseudomonadati > Pseudomonadota > Gammaproteobacteria > Oceanospirillales > Endozoicomonadaceae > Kistimonas > Kistimonas scapharcae. Next base: position 46,586 of record NZ_BAABFL010000468.1, on the reverse strand, counting down.
CTGTCTTCGAAGTAGACAGACATTGAACCGGTTACGTTGCATCGCCCGATAGATGGCTGCAGAGTCTCAGCGGAGCCAATCACAAACAGGGCTTCCAAGCCGTTTTCTAGGCTCAGCTCGATAGAGGTCACGACAGCAGACGCGGCATTGTCTACCTTCAGCGCACCAGAGAACGAATCGAACGGAACGCCGGCTGTCGGGTCTGCGTAGATTGCGCCGGTAATCGCTGCCGTGGCGGTCGCCATCCCCTTGCCGACAGTGGTGAACGAACCTGTAACCATGGAGTTCGGCGCCATAGACAGGCTAAAGCCATTCAGTTCCACGCCGGAGAAGCGGTGATACTGGCCAATATCGGCAAAGTGGCGTTCTACAGTGAAGCTGCGGCGAGTCGTGCCAGCCTTGAGCGTGTCAGTTGCCCAGGTACCGCACAATGCGGCCTCAAGGAAATCATCAAAGCTGGCGTAACTGAACTCAAAGCCAATGTCTCCGCCAACCTGCTTGTTACCGTGCTTGAACGCGGCAATCTGGCGATCACTGCGCAATTCCTCAGACTGGATAGTTTCTTTGGAGAGCGCGAGGGATGTTGACGTGTGGCGGACTGGCTTAAATGCCGGGGTAGCTGGTGTCTGCCCATAGGCGGACTCGGCCACATACGCCATGGAGTGACGCGCGCCTGATGCAATGGTCATCGGTGTTTATCCTGGTTAATCGAATGCGTTGGGAAGAAGGTTGTTGACCGTCTCATCGAGCGAGGTTGACGGGTGGCAGAAATCGCCGGGAAGACCGTCGCGGCGAGTGTAGGCCAGCCACTGGATAGACAGGGATAACCGATACCAGCCGCCTTCTACCCTGCCGGGCGATCGGCTGGAGCCTGTTACCTGCATGCTCTGCCCTTCAAACGTCAGCAGAGTGCCGAGCCTGAAATGCCGTTGCAGTCGGTCGGCGTATCCGTGCAGCCCTGCCCAGCCGTTTCCGGTGGGCGTGCTGATATCGACCTGATAAAAGCCGACGGTTTGATCAAGCCCGGTATCACCCAATGATGCGCCCGACGTGTCAGCAGGCAGAAAGAAGGCCGACAACCATGCGCGCGGCTTTTTTGGCGGGTCGCTGTTCTCGTGAACGACAGGCAGACCAAGCCCCGCGCTAATCAAGTGCTGATTCAGCGCCGAGAATACTGGTGAAAGCATTATTTAACCTGATTTGCGTGTTTGCGGAGATTGTTGGCGACTCTGGCCATATTGCGGCGCACCATACCCTGCGGAGCCTGATCGGAGCGCCCGTATTCCAAGCCCAAGATGTACGGCAGGTTATTGGACAGCCACAAGGTTTGATCGTCACCAGAACCGGTAACAACGCTGGTTGCTACCGCTACAGTGCCGCGCCCGTCTTCGTCGTAAATGTCGAGCTGCCCAGTTGCCGGGTTTTCCGTTGTCGCCTGCCAGTTGCCACGCGCCCGCCCCTCATCAACAGGCGTATCCATGATGACGCCCCGAAATAGCTCAATGGTTGCAGCCTTCCGGACTTCACCAGCCTTGCGGATAGAGTCAGAGCGAAAGCTGCTCACGACGCTGGAAAATTTGCTCATCGCCGCACCTGTACTCGGTAAGCCAGCGGAACGCCTGCAGGGTTTAGCGACTCAATGCCGACAATCTGCCAATCACCATCAGCGGTGTGCGCCAGGTCGCCCGGTTGCGGCTCATGACTGGCATCCAGTATCAGCAGCTTGTCGCCCTGCATAATGGTGGTGCCGTCAATCTGTCCTTGCTTGTACGACTTCAGCACGCCATTAAACTGGAGCTGTTCAGGTTCGCCAGGAGTACAGACACCTGTTACCGGGTCGCAAACCTTGCCGGTATCGCGCACCAGAACGACAGGCCGCCCGTACTTCTTCAGCATCTCAACAACAAGCCGAGCTTTACTCTCATAAAATCCGGTCATGCTCTGCACACTCGCAACGTCATACCGCCAGACGCCAGCAGAGGCCGTATAAGCGCTTTTGCCTTTGTCGGCTCCGGAACTACCGCCCCGCTTCCGTTTGTCGCGTATTCAAGATCAATGATGCCCTCGACACGCTCCTTGACAACTTCGCGCCCCTCACCAGTCGGCAACAGGTCGAAACTCATACTGTCAACGGCAAGCTGGCACTCGGCATCAATCACGCGCTTCGGTACGGAATCAGACGGCAGATAACGCCCGTCGACATAGGCGCCAGTGCGCGGCCACTCGTTAACCTGGTCGGCATCAGTGCGGCTGCCTGCCCACTCCTGCAGCTCTAGCCAGTCATGGCCGAGCGTCAGCAGTCGCGCGCATTCCGCATCAGCATCCGGCAGAGCATAGCCACGCGCCCCGGCGTACCCCCGGAGCTGTTCAACGGTTGCGTATGTCATGCTGTAGCGGGAGCGGTTGCCCGCCCCCGTCCCGGTTAGGCTGCTTTCTTGCCGGTGGTGATCAGGACGCCTGCACAGTCTTTGTGACTGGTTGCGGTCTTCTTCCAGTTGGCCGGTGTGGCAATGATTGCGTCGGTAGGGCTGTTAACGTCGGTCTTGTCCCAGCGGAAACCTTTAACACCTGCCAAAAACTCATATTCACCCTGCATCATGCGCTGGATGTTTTCGCGGCCTGTGGTTTCAGTTGTAACGAAGCTGGTCAGCCCTGTTACCTGCACTGCGGCAGCACCCTGAACCAGTCCCAGCGTATGAACCAGGTCAGCCTCAATCAGTGTCGGAACGTCAGACACCACATACCGGCGACCAAGACCGTTATCGAACACGCCGATATCGCCAATGGAGTACAGGCGGTTAGCGTTTCCGATGGCCTCGCCAACCAGCTCATGCCAAGCAACGGAGTGCATCAGGTAGGCGGCAATCAGGCTGGAGCGGTCGCCCATCTTTGCGTTACCGCGATTCAGTTCGGCAAGAGTCAGCGGAACGCCGCCCGTGGTGGATGCGTCATGCTTCAGGTCGGCAACGGTGCCGATTGCCGTCTTCAGTGCGACAGCCACAGTATTCAGGTAGTCCTGAATCATGCCTTCAGCGGCCTGCGCGGAAACAATGGCCGCCACTTCTTCAACACTGGCACCGATACGACGATAGAGCGTGTCCGTCATCTTGACCGGGCCAATGCGGCCATCAACCTTAATGGCTCGGCTCAGCAATTGGCTCAGCTCTACAGGGGTCACAGACTTGTCGGCGTAAGCGTTACGGCGCTGCACCAAACCGGCAATTGCTCCCCAGGATGCCTGCTCGATGTAGTCACCAATGACGGAAGCGTTACCCATCACCAGAGCGCCGCCAGACGCCTCGTTGAACTTCTGAACTTCCTGATCCACCAGTTCGGTGGCAGTTTCGCGCACTTGCGCGTTGAATGTGTGCAGGGTTGCCATTGTCTATCAATCCCAACTTTTTGATTTAATGTGAGTTGCGGCGCGGTCTGCCAGACTGCCGCCTTGACTGTTTCCGCCACCCTGAGCGCCGGAGTTGGGAGCCTGACTCCCGCTTGCCTTGCTGCCGATGATGACCGGCGCAAATGCCTGATTACTGACAAACTCTTTTTTGAGGTCGTCGATTGTGGCCGCGCTGGGCTTGCCCTCGGCATCCAGAACGCGGGTAATGTGTCGGCCGTCCTGCACTTCTACAGAAAGGCGGCTTTTGATGTGGGGCATCATAATGCCAGGGCTGACACTGATTTCTGCCGCCATCGCCTGAGCCACGTTATCAACCAGCATGGTTTTCAGACTGCCGTCGCGGGCTTCGATCTGAGCAAGCAGCTCAGCTTCGCGGGCTGCCAGCTTGTCTGACCAACTCTTTTCGAGGTGTGAAACATCGCCAGCTTTGCGGGCTGCTTCGTCTGCGGCTTCGCGAGCTGCCTTGTCGGATGCTTCCTTTGCCTCTTTCTGCTCTTTCAGCTTGGTCAGAAGCTCTGCATTTTTAGCCTTCAGGCCGTCAACGTTTTCAGGCTCTGGCAGTCCTTCGATAGCCAGTTGATAGCCGTTATCAGTTTTCTGGTACATGGCTGCGGTTGCTTCGTCCATGCCTTCCAGAGTGTCAACTTTGAACTTGAGCATCATTTACCCTTGGTACTGATGTTTGCCGCCTAACGGCAGATACAAAAAAGCCCCGGATAACCGAGGCTGTAATTATTTGAACTGGGGCTTACTGGCCGCTCATCATCCGATAAGCTTCCAGCTTCCAAAGCTCTTCAAAACTGTTGTCGTAACTGACCTTCTGGCCGATCTCATCACGCCAGTTTGCAGGGTCAATGCAGGTTGCAGGCTTGCCGACAGCAACAAAGCCGTTATCCATGCGAATGCCGCAATACATCATCTTCTGACCGGCGATAACAACCGTCTGATAATCAACCTCAACAATGCGCGATTCGATAAGCTCTTTTGTCACCCGCTTACCGGTACAGCCTTTTTCCCGCATCATTTCTTCTACTTTGCCGCAATCTTTAGCCATGTTATTTCCACTGCTCTTTGTAATAGGTTTGCTTTTCTGTGACCGGCTCAACCTCTGCCATTCTCAACAAGGCTATCCGGACGCTGATTGCCTCGTAATCGCTGATAGGGGCTATTTCAGTATGAAGATATCCGCCGCTATCAATGAATGACCCTTCCATGGTTGATTGGTTAATCCTGTGCTTTAGCTTCTCAAGCTCTTTGTCATCACTGAGGGCTAACTTTGCACCCAGGCGAAGGAGTCGCCAGCCAAGCTCTGTCTTTTTGATCACGAATCCCCCAAAACCAAAAAGCCCCGCAAATGCGAGGCTCGTTAGCGTGACTTGTCACAATTTCATGTTTTTACGGCTGGAATGTCACACTCCTGCCCGCTCAAACACTTTCGGCGCAATCTCTCGCATCTGGTCGAGAGTCAGCGGTCGAAAATTCTTGTCTAGCTGGAGTTTTGCGAACTCATCAGATGAAAGCCCGCCTTTTCTGAACAGCGTTCCGCGATCCTCGCCTAATACGTCATCCTGAAAGCTGACAGGCTGGCGTTTCAGCCATGAGTAGTACGTTTCCTTAGCGTCGGCATAACCGTCCTTGCTCGCCCTCGTAGCGCCTTCTGTGAGCCAGTCGTATTTTTCAGACAGGACAGGCAGCGTAGTGGAACGGCAGCGGATATGCAGTGGCGGAGTTGGACCTTTGCCAAACTCAAATACCTGCCCATCCAGTGACCGGCAGGTTGGTGAGGTTCGGCTATCCAATGTCGCATTAAACTGGTAACGGTCGATCAGGTCGCGGTTAGCTTCCCAAGTGGCTTGCCGTGTCGTGCTGGCAACGTGCTGTATCGCGGTCCGGGCGATGGATTCAGCATCACGGCGGCAAGTAACCAGCATGCCGTCCTGGTACTGCATTGAACGAGTACCGAGAACAGCTCTAACCATCTCCTGATTGGTTCGCCCCTCAAGAAACGACTGCGTGACCACGTTATTGATACGCTGAATCTCAGGCTTTACCCAGTCCTTAATGAAGGACTCAAGCAGCAATTCGCCGGTATAACCTTTAACCATCAGCGCCCGGTTGCGAGTTTTACTCCAGAGCGCTGCGGCATCGACAGTGGCAAAGCTGACACCTTTAGGCGCCATGGTCTGCAGGTTTGCTGTTTCCATCGCACCAACTTCCGGCGCAAGCTCCTGCAGCCTGGAATCGAAAGCTGTCACGTACTCGCCCAACATTTCAGACATCAGACGTGTGATTTCCTGCGTCAGAGCGGTCAGTCGTGTCTTTGTGGTGATATCTTCAGCGGCGGAGATTTCCGCCCGTAGCTCTTTCTGTAGCGCCTGAAACAGCTTGTTTTGCTCGCCTATCTCGGAAGCTTTGAGCTGTTCCAGTAGAACTTGCAGGCGTATGGATGAATCTAACGGATTGGCTGGCATGGCTCGTCGATGAGTAATGCAGGTTCGCTGCAAATGATGCAGACAGCGCCTATCCCCTCAACAACTTGCTGAAGGGTTGAGCCGCAAGCGCACTGCCACACCCTGAACTCTCGCCCAGCGTACGGAACCCACTGCCCTCTAGGCTCTTGCTTTGCTGTCTGCTTTGGTCGCAGCGTAACTACTTTACCCATAAGCGGGATTATACGTAGTTACGCCATCAAGGGAACAGGCTCGTTAGCTAGCTCGGCTTCTATTTCTTCGTCGGTGAGCTCGGGGTCGATGATCTCATACCGGCGGAGAAGCGCCCAGATGGCGGACCTTGGCGTTGTGCCTGACTGCCAGAGCTGAACCAGTGCCAACAGGTCTTGAGCCGTCAGCTCTGCTATCACGAAATCACGGCTAATCTCGTACCATGACTCGCCAGTGTCGCCCATGTATGCGGCGCACCACTGCAGAGCCTTTGTAATGGCTGATGAGACGTTGGCGACACAGAGAGACAGAACCGAATAGGCTGACTTGTCGTTGCTCTTGGTGCCGGTTGCAGTGATATTGCGCGACGGCTCCAGCAATCTGGCGCCTATCCGAATCATCTGCTCCTCTTTATGCTTCATCAGCTCAAAGGGCAACTGGTTTGGGCTTGCCTGCAGCAGCTTTGCGTCTGCACCTTCGTTGAGGGGCAGCCCGCCGCGACAGCCGATATAAACCTTGCCTTTCAGGTTGTGGTCATACCACTGCTGTTTGAGGCCGGGCAGGACGAGTGTCGGCTGCCCTGCGATGTACGAACTTTCCTCAACATCAGCAGAGTTGCGATAGTGGGCAACGTTCAGGCTCGCCAGATCAGCAAGTGGCGCCTGGTCAATGTCGGGGTCGTTATCGTTTGAGCCAGTGAAGGTAAACGGTATCTCGTGCCAGACATTGCCAGCAGCGTCAGACGGCATAAAGTTGGCTGTCTCCTGAATGCCGTGCTGTGTCTTCTCAAAGATGCGGACAATGTAAACGCCATCCTCAAGCGCCAGGACTCGCCAACGAATATACTCGACATGCTTAAACCCGCCTTTCTCGCGCTGCGTGCCTGACTCTTTCAGGACAACCAGATTCAGGCGTTTTTGTCCGTTAACTGTCTCTGTATCCCAGTTGATAATCTGTTGCGGTCGATACAGCAGCATGGAAGCGCCAATACCGGCAGCCTCTGACCGGCTCAGATTGCCGTCAGTGGCCGGGTAATCAACCAGAATACCGGCTCGACCTTTGCCAGCGGTATGGTTAAGCGCCTTTTGTGCCAGTTGTTCCAGGCCGTTGCCAGCGCCATCGGCATTTGCTCGCAGATACTCAAGCCTGGTTGATAGCTCGGTGGCAGCGTCTTTACTGAACGCCACGCCAACCAGACCGGAAAGCGTGCGGCCAGTAGCGTTGTAAAATACCGCCCTCGCCTTGTACTGCTTGTAGCGCTCGTCGTTCTCTGGCGACACGTCCTGCGGGTTGGGCTTTGGCAGGTATCGTTCATCGCCCTTCTTAATGGCCTGCTCGCCCTCGCACGCATCATCAATCATGCGCCAGAGCTTCAGGCGGTCGCCAGGAATCCGGCAAAAATCAATGTCTTGCGTCATAGTGCGAAACCAATTTCAAAACGGGTTACAGGTTTAATAACCGGGTAATCGTGCGCGATGAAGTAGCCGCCTGCGTCGTTCGGGTGATCGTTGTCTGCGCTCTTGTCAGGCTCGCCATTAGCTGCCCATACCTGTTGCTCTAGGCATTCGGTATACGTCGGGCAGCGGTCAGTGTTGACCAGATAGCGCCGCTCTCCGCCAGCATTGCAGAACATGGCATTCATTGCGTTTATACGATCTTTAACTGGCGGGTTTGACAGATCGACGCAGACAGTAAAACCGGCCTGTTCAAGTGTGCCGATATCCGTCTTGCTGGCGTTGACGCTTTTCCGGCTATTTCCGCTCGCATCCGGGTAAATCATGATTGAGCGGTCAGTGCCGTATCGCTCGGTTATGATGCGCACCATGTCGGGCGTGTCATAACCGTTAATAATCTCGTCAACCGCTCTAGGCTGCCCTTCTCGCTTCACATGGACAACGGCGGCCATCTTTCCAACGTTGAAATCCATCCCGATAAATAACGGCTCGTGACCGTCTTCAACGTCGTTGCAGTGGTTCAGCTTGCGGTCAAACTGGTTGTAAACCGTTCCAGAGTTCAGGTTGACGAACTCGCCCATTAGGTAGGCGTCAATCAGTTGTCCGGGGTAAGACTCACGAAGCGAGCTTATGTAATCAGGCGGCAGGTATGCTGCATTCTCGTAGGTGCTGGCCTGAACCAACCCGTACGATGCGCCAGGTGATTTCTTAAATCGCTGATAGGTGAACTTGAACCCTTCCGGGGTTGTCGTCACACCAATGCCGTTTACGATGCCGGGGGCAACCAGTCGCAAACGGGCAATGATCTTGTTCCAAGCCTGCTCAGCCTTGTGAGCGGCCATAACGTCAAGCTCGTCACACAATGCGCGGGCTATCTTAAATCCGACAATATTGGCCGGGTTATCCATCGTCCGGCATATGATCGTGCCGTAATAGATTCGACCCCGGTATAGATCAACCTCTTTATTGCTCTCGCGCACCTTCACGCGCATGCCAACCAGCTCGGCAGCTTCCGATACAGTCGGATAGAAGATGTCCCGTATCAATGGGTAAGTCGGAGCAAAGTAACCTTGAGCCAGTCTAGGGTTGCACATGGCAAAGGTTACAAGGTCAAGGCAGCCCGCAAACGTCTTGCCACTACCAAAGCCGCCAACATAGGCGCGAAACTTCTTATCTAGCGACAGGAACCTGTATTGAGCATCACTCAGGCTTAACTTGCTCTCTGACATTGAATATGACCTGTAGCGGCTTGGCTGTTTCTTCGTCGTCAGAGCCGGTACCAAGCATCTTGTTTATTTCGCTTACTGCTGAGACTGAGGCGGGCAGGCTGTGCGGCCTTCTGTTGCCTAGCTGGTCGGTGTACTCATCAAGCCCTTTGTTTGCTGCAGCCCATAACAGGTTAAGCCTTTGCTCTACCGTTACCGTGAAGGCTTCCTGCGCCTTTTCGCGCTGCACAATCAGGCGGGCTTTAATGTCTGGTTTTGTCAGGTTTTCAGCTCCGACAGACCGAGCCGTCTTTTTGCTGTACCCCGCCGCCAGAGCAGCTTTGGTGGCGTTTCCACCATTGGCTATGTACTCACGACAAAACGCCTCCTGTTTCTGGGTGAGCTTTGCCATACATCAACCCCTTCGGCGCATCTCGGCCAATATCGTTTCCAGCGCAACCAGCCGCCTGTCCATATGCTCAATCAGGTTTTTCATGTCCTGGTTGTTTGCGATCTGCGCCTCAATGACTGATACCCGAGTACGCAGATTGAACAGGCCGACAACTGACGGCGCGACAACAACGGGGAATATCCATACAACCCACTCAGGAATCATCATGCTACAGCTCGTCGTGTGTTTGCTTCCGGCGCTCTACCGGCTCGTTGTAGTAATCAGCTTTCGCCTCCGCAATGATTCTGCGAAGCTCTGCCGCCCGCTCTGCTTTGAGCTGGTTGTTTTTGCTCTTTGCCCATAGTTCGGCCATTCGCTCGCCAGCCTGATCAATCACCAGCCAGAATATCCGGGCAATGATTCGGCTAGATATGAATGACAGGACAATATCTTTCAGTACAGCAAGCGCCATACCGGCAGGCCCACCAAGCAGACCAAGTAACTTTGCGATCATGTCACCTCCGGCCATTTTCCTGATTGCATCATTTCAGACAGGCGGGCAGCTCGGTTTTTGACCTGTCGCGCCCACTTGCTATTGAGCATCTCGATTGCGGCCAGCTCATAGTGACCGCCCTCAATGTGCTGCAGGGTCTTTTTGAACGCAGACAGGCGAGGCCAGCCGAGGTTGAAGCACATATCCGTCAGGACAGCTTGACGCACCTCGTCTAGCGAACAGAACCACGACAGATTGCTGCCTAGCTCCTTCTCAACGGCGATAACGTCGGAATCAAGCATGAAATCTGCCTCCTCCTGGTCGATGCCGTTATCATCCAGATTTCTGCCCCATCCGATTGTTAGCTTGTTAGCCGTGCAGCGGTAAGGCTTCAGCCTGCAACCTTCGTGCAGCTTAATGAGGTCTGTTGCGTCCATCTTCACAGCTCCAAAGGTATGCCCATTGGCGACACGTTCCCGATGGGCACAAAAAGAAAAGCCCCGACAGCAGGGGGTTAGCTGTCAGGGCTTCAAAGACAGGAAAAAACGTAGTGATATCCGAGGCTGACTGATTGCGTTAACGGGTCGCCACTCCGAACTGATGCTGCCGCTAGGGCTACATGCGCGTGCGTCGCTGTCACATGCTCTGCAATTGGCTGATATGGGGCAGAGTAAACCACACCGCGCTTACGGCTGCGGAGCCAGTCGATTGCGTTACATGGCGATACCAGAAGGCCAGAAACAAAAACGCCCGGCAGAAATTAATCTCCGGGCGCAATAATCAACAATGGAAATATGGTACCTTTTTTGTAATCAAACGGCAATAGCACAGTAATTGTACTCACCGGCACGGCCTGCTAAATATTCAGCCCTTGCTTTTGCCTTCTCGGCGGTAAGCACGGCAGATACCGGCGCGAGCGCTTCAGAATCCAGCCCTCTGCACAGGCCGCACGCCCACTCGTACCAACACAGATAGTCGCGCTTCCAGTTTTGGCGCTGAATTCCGCACGCTTTCTGAATCACGGCCTCAGAATACGGCCTTTTCCCGCTAACCTTTTCATCACGCCAATTAAGCGCAGCCCATGCCGAAACGCTCCTGATGCGGTCAGCAGTGCCCGCCCTTGGCACCTTTTCCATCTCCAGCAGCCTGATAGCTACATCGTCAGCAAACCACTGAAAGAATACACCTTGCGCCGGCAGCTCCCACTCCGGAACCCTTGGCGCATACGCCCACACCGCCCAGGCTCTTAAATGCTTTGGCAGGCTCTCGACTGCGGCAATCACTTTGCCAGCCTCTATCCCGTCAGCTATCAGGCTATTGCTGATCGGCTTCGTTCCTTTGGTGCTCTGATAGGTTGATTCCTGCAAGTCTAATGGCTTGCTTTTCATCTGGACGCCGTATGCTGCACAGATGGCGTCCCTTACATTAAGGCGTCTCAGATCAAGCATTTATGCCGCTCCATTCATCCAGTTTGCACTAACATCGTTAGATTGTGGCCACAATGCCCGCTCCCGGTCAGAAATAACCCGGACAGGCGCGGTAATGGTCTTTCCGTATTTGGGATGGGTCAGCCAGAAGGCTTGCTCTGGCGGCTGGAAGTCAAAATTGTTCGCGTAGGCGTACTCGTCGTAGCCCTTCAAGCTGCCATTAACGACAACCCGGCGCATGTCTAGCAACTGGTGCCAATGCCCCATGATTAATACGTCGTATGGCGTGTTTATGCTGGTTTCGCGCTTCCGCTTCTGGTGGTCGCCTCGCATGATTGGCGAGAAGATACCGGCAATACCGTTTCCGCCCCGGAATTGGTCGCCGTGGCTGAGCTGGTATCGAGTGCTGAAGATGTTAAACCGGCAGTCTGAGTTATTCGGAATCTGAAAAGTGACACGCGGGTCGTTGCGAAACTCTCGCTCAATCAGCTTGTATATCAACCAGTCGAAGTTATCCTCTGCCCGTCCCTTATTGCGCGGCTTGCGCGTATTCCGGCCATGATTACCGGTAACGCATGGAACATGAACCTTGCCGAAAGTGTCAGCCAGGAGCGCCACACCGGCAGACAACTGCTCTGACCAGTGGACCACTGTGTTCATGATGTGCGCATCATTGCTCTGCGCCAATTCTTCATGAATGTTTCCGCTCACCATGTCGCCGGCCAGGCACAACACAAGACCATCCAGAGGCACGCCTACGTCATCATGCAGGCGACAAACGTTGTCAAAGTACGTCCGCGTCCGTAATTCGGCTATCTGGCGGTTGTAAGCGTTGGTAAACGCCACCTCTTCAGGGTTAACAACCTCGTCATAGTGGCAGTCAGAAAGCACGGTACAGGCGATCTGGTGACCGCTCTGCGACGTACCAGGCATCGCCCACGCTGGCGGCTTTAGCTCCTGCTGCCGCATTTCTGCCAGAAGACCAGCCAGCCGGTTATCGCGCTCGTACCGCTCCGCCAATTCTTCCAGTTGTCCGGCAAGGTGTTTGTTTTGCCGCTTTAGCTGGTGCTCCTGAACCGGTGTCAGCTTCTCTGCCTTGGGCTTTGACGCGCCGCCAGCCTTACGGATAGCTGACAGCGTTTGCTTAGCTGTGCCGTAATGGATACCTGCCGCCTCCGCTATCTCTTTAATGCTTTTCCCTTCGCTTGCCAGCTTTTCCAGCTCCGGCCATCTGCTGCGCGCCAAAATGCCCATTACTCGTCCTCGATAACGATATGCTTCTGCTTGAACTTGTGAACCCGGTCCGCCGTTTCGCCAGCCAGGGCGAAATATGCCGCACCGTCTTCGTAGTCGTCCGGGTTATATCCGCCCGCCGATGAACGGGCGATCTTGAGTAGGGTCATAAACTGCCAGCCCTGTTCTTCTGTGACTTGGTGGCCAAATATGGCGTTAAATGCCTGCACAGTTTTGGCCATTGAGCGCTCGCCGGTCGCTTCACAGTCTCTCTGCGCGGCACGCTGGCGAATATGCTCAGCCGCCTTAACCAGAATCTTGTCTGATGTGATTTCGTCTGATGCAGTCACGCTGCCAGCTCCTTGATATCAATCACCGCATAACCGCCTTTCGCTTTCGACTCGCTACTCACGGGCAGTCTCGCAACAAACAGCTCGTCTATCTGGCTGTCGTCTAACCAGACGCCTGCCGCCGTTAACCCGTCAAAGAGTGCCTTTAACCGGTTGTCTATGTCGCACCTGCGCCTGTCAGGAAAAGCCAGCCCTACGCGCACCACAAGCCGCCCTGACAGCTTCAGTCCAGACACCTGTTGCCGGTTACACTCAAGCCCCACATGCTGCCGGTAAGCCTTGCCTTCTGCGCTCATGTACACGCAAGCACGCCGCCCCCTGACGGTGTGCTTCCATACATGGTTAACAGTTGGCGGCAGTGGCAGCGTTATAACTGCTTCACCCATTCGGCTGATTCCTCATGCAGCCAGTCCAGAAAGCCGAAACCCGCGACTCTCGCCCGGTTGGAATCTCGTGCACCTTGCCGCCAGTCTTGATAAATGCCTCAGTGTCAGCGTTCAGGCGGTCACGCTCAGCCTTTTTTGATGCAACCGTGTGGCGCATTACCGGCTTGTGATAGAGATCGTCAATATTCATTAAAACCAGTCCTCCGGCTTCTTTGGCAGGCTTGAGCAGGCATCAGCGATACCGGCAACCACAGCAACAACCAGCACACCCAATACAATCCAGATCATCGTCGTACACTCCCAACAAATGCACATTCATACTCCGCCGCCAGCTCTCTGACCTGCTCTACCAATTCCAATTCAGAGCCATACAATTCCTGCCAGATAGCCGGACCAGCATGAAAAGCAACGCCGTAGCCGCCCTGCTGATGATGCGCCGGGCAGAGCGGTATAACGTCGGTTTCTGATGCCTTTTGGCCTGCACCTGTGCCGGTGCGGATATGATGGATACTGGCGGGAATTGCTGGCTCTATGCCCTGGTTGATGCAGACAATACAGCCGGTATTGCGGAGCGCGTTTTGATAACGTCGCTCGTCTTTCGTCATACTCTTGCGCTTAGGTAGCGCTCATACTCGCTGTCTTCCGGCCTCGGCAGGAAACAGCCATGATCGGCAGCCCATGCGTCAACCTTCGTCATGAACTCGCAAAACTCAGCGCTGTTCAGCTTGCTGGTATGCCGGAGCTGGTCTTTTATTTCAGTCCGGCCAACCGTGATTGATTCATATCCAAGAAACTGATGCTTAAGCAGCAGCTTCATGTAATCGTCGCTTACCTGATGACCTTTTTTTGTGAAGTGGCGAGCCAATACCGAAACCCACTTATGAAACAAGGCGTTAGCAGGCAAACTTCGCTTTGACTTGAAAGGCCGCCAGATGATTTCTAGCGGCTTATCAAGCGGTTGATTGGATAGGAATCGTATTAACTGCTGCCGCTGAGCCTCGGATGCGATAACTATCCGGTTATCTGCCATTTGAATCCTCAGAACAGGCTTTCTTGCACTCCGGCAGGCTGCCGTATTTGATTGCCTGATACCCTTTCGCCGTCTTCTTCCATGCCGTGTAAATGGCAGCACCCTGTGATATAGCCTTGCTTATCCGATAGCCGTCCGTCTCGATATACCAGCCCTTGTTTTTGCTCCACTTCATTCGCCCAGGGGTCTCCGGTATCAAGCCAGCAATCGCCGCACATGGTCACAATCAATCTCCAGCTCTGCCGCTATCTCTGATGGTGAATAGCCATCAGCCAGCAGCATTAGAGCTGCCAGCCGGATAGATGGGTTATGTTTGTGAATCACCCCAAAAATGCGCCATTTGTGTACGTTTCGCATTTTGGCGGCTGGCTATCCTCATCCATGAGATAAAAGCCGGTCGCCCATGGATGAATCTTGCCGCACACGGAGCAGGTAGAATCGCATTCGAGCATATGACCATCTAGCGAATCTGTTACCTCAACCGTGCATTTGCCGCCGCAGGAATAGCACGAATATGGGTTATGATATTCAGTCATGATCCTTATCTCCTGCGAACCTCAGAAAGGAATATCGTCGTCAAAATCATCAAAGCCGCCTTGTGGCGCTTGCTGCGGCTGCTGTCGCTGCTGATTCTGTTGCGGCTGGCGTTGCTGCGGCTGCTGTTGCCCTTGCTGTTGTTGCTGCCCGCCCTGGACGGAATCAAGCATCTGCATTTGCCCGTTAATATCGACGACAATCTCTGTCGTGTATCGGTCCTGACCTTGCTGGTCTTGCCATTTGCGGGTCTGCAGCTTGCCCTCGATGTAGACCTTTGAGCCTTTGCTGAGGTGCTGGCCAGCAATCTCCGCCAGCTTTCCGAAAATGACGATTCGGTGCCATTCCGTGCGGTCTTCCTGCTGGCCGGTCTGCTTGTTTTTCCAGCTCTCAGACGTTGCAACACTGATATTGCAGATTGCCGTACCGCTCGGCGTGTATCGCACCTCTGGATCGTTACCCAGGTTGCCGATAATGATGACCTTGTTTACTCCGCGAGCCATTAGATTGCCCCCATTGCCATATAAGTTGCGCCCACAAAAAACGCCGCTAGAGATGCGACGCTTATTAGAAAATCTTTAACCTTGATTGGGCTCATACCCAAGCCCTCATGAGTAGCTGGTTTACGGGTAGCTTCAGGTTTTCATAAAGGTCGACATCTCGCTTAAAGTGCCGCCCAACCTTGCCAACCCTCGGCATCTCGACCCCTTCCAAGTAACAGTATTCTGAACACCGAACCTTTGCGGTTATCTCGTTGCAGTTAAACTTTTTGGCAACCTCTTTCCAGCTAACACCCGTTCTCCTGAATGCCAGCATTTCGCGTGTAACCGTATCCAGAGCCTTGCGAATCCTTGCCGGAGATATCGCACACTTGCGCTGTATCTCCTTATTGCTCAATCCAGACCTGATCAGCTCTGCGGCCTCTTTTGTGCTGATTACCGGCTTATCTTTCATGCTGCACCACCAACACCTAAATCCCGTCTACGCATGGCCACCACATTGGCTAGTCGCTCTTTGCTGTAATCTGTAATCGCCAGAACCTGAGCCTCCCTCCTTGTCTTCTTACGCTGGCAGGGTGCACTCAAGCTTGCGCGCATGCGATCCATGGCCGACGATGCGCTCAACCGTTCAGGAATGCCGTACTCCTCCATCGCTTTAGCAACCTGCTCACGCCCTCGCCGCTCCTGCATCTGCTCAACCGTTTTCCGGCTCTGATCGGTAATGGCTAGCGGTATCTCTCCGCTGATGTCTTCGCCCGCCATAAGCCGATTTACAAGCGCCTGATAGCAATATCCGAATTGATTTCGCAGCCTGGAAACCTCTTTTTCTCCAGAGGCTCCGCGTATCTGGTGCCAGTCAGTCTGTTTACCGGCCAGATATACGGCCTGATGGCTCCACTTGTGACTCAGAACCTCGTGGGAGTTGTTGCAAGCTTCCCGCCACGCCTCAGCTACCGACGGAATGCCAAGGTCTTCCGGCTTTGCTTTGCAAAAGTTAACGAAGCTGGCAAGGCTCGGCATATACTCGCTACCGGAAATCATTTTCTTAATGCCGATTGCGATCTGTTGCTCAGTCAGTCTTGAGAATGCTTCGTCCTGCATCCACATGCGTTTGGCGGCTTCCCTTTCCTTTTCCTTACCCTCTCTGCCGAAATGCTTGTCATACTGACCCGGCCATGCAATTTTCATTGCGCCAAACACCATATTTACCAGCGCTGGATCATGGCGACGTTCAGCACAGCCCGTCTGCCCAGCTTGTGTCGTTGAGTTCGTCCTCAAGCCTGCTAGAGCCGTTTGCATTGCCGTTGTAGCTGTTTGCATTGTTCCGCCCCCACTTTTTTGCATTTCTCATCCAAGTGCGCCAGCTTGCGCGCCAATCTTTTTGCAGTGAGCCTTTTGCTTTGTGGTAATCAGTCCACTGCTCTGTTTCGGCTCTCAGGTCTACTTCGATTCGGTTTTCGCATGCCCACCCCTTCAGTTCATCGTCAACAACGAAGTCATCAGGTATCTGCGTGGCTCTATTGGCGGGTTTGGTTTTTGCTGGCGGCTTCGGTTTCGGCTCAGCCTTTGGGGTCTCCACTTTTTCAATAATGATTGGCTCGTCAGCAGTCTTAACAAACGTCAAGAAATACGTGTTGGAGCGGCCTTGCGTTTCTTCGCTTCGCGGCTCCCACTCGATCAACCGATACGACTCACGCAGCGATTTCAGCGTCTTGCGTATTGTTCGATCAGTTAGGCTGCATTTTGACGCCAGCGTGCATTGCTTTGGGTATGCAACGCCGTCATCACTCGCCCAATCAGCCAGGGCAAGCAAAACTATTTTCTCTGTCGATGGTATGGTCATGCGCCACACCTTTGACATGAGCGATACACTCATTGATAATTACCTCTACGTGTTTTGAGTCTGCTGTTTTGTTGCGATCACCTCAGACCCAAATGCTAGAAACCCCGGCTCATATGGTCGGGGTTTTTCTTTATGCGGCTTTCAGTATTTCGTAAGCCTTCTGAACCTCGTCGAACGCTGCCGCATCACCACCATTATCGGGGTGGCACTCGCTGCACTTTCGCCGGTAAGCCTTCTTTATCTCCGCTGGTGTCGCATCAACCTCAACACCCAGCACACTGTACGCATGCGAAAACCCGCCCTTGATCTCGGTGTTGGCCAGCTCGTCTAGCGCAGCCTGTAACCGCCTTGCCTTCTCGTCTTGCGCGTCCAGCATCTTGCGTAAAGTTTCTATCTCTGACGCCTGCCTTCGGACTGTTTTCTCAAGCTCTGAGCCTTTTGTTTTGTCACCGATCGCCTTTAGCTCTCCGGAAAGCCTGCGAAAAACAGACAGCTTTTCGCTCTCCGGTAGCCGCTGTATTAACTTCATGACGTCAGAAAACGTCGGCACAACATGACCTGATTCTGTTACCGCTTCATTTTTTTTCTTTCTGGCCTTTTTCCCCTCCCCTCTAATCTCTTTGGCTTTCTTGCTTACCTCTCCAGCCTTAACAATCCTGATCTGTTCTGCCTCGTCCAGTCCGGCCACGTCTGCCGCCGCCGATATGGATACCTCGCCGCTGTCCATCGCCTCGACCAGTGCCGGTGCGCCCTGGTCTATGACCTTTTTGGCTTGCCGGAGTGTGAAGTCGCTACCAAGTCCGGCTTGTTTTGCTGCTTCTACGTCAGAACGTCCAGTTACAGGAGTGCGATTGTTATCGCACTCCTCTTTCTTTAGGTGCTGATTACTTCCGTGTCGTTTTGATAGTCGTTTTTCAATTTCTCTTGCAATCTCTACTCGTTCGCTGACGGTAAAATCCTTGCGGACCTCGTTCTCGTCATGCTCCGCAATCAGCGCATCACAATCTATCTCCCTGTAAGGAATGTGCGTCATACCTAACAGCTTGCACGCCTCCAGTCGTCGCCCCCCAAAAACAAGCCTGTTGTCTTTGGTGATTCCTACAGATTGGAGTAGTCCGTTCTTTTTGATGCTGTCCGCCAGCGCCTGAAGGTCTCCCATTTCCTTACGGAATCGACCCTCAACAATGATGGATGCAATCTCGATCTCCGTATCCATCAGGCAACCACTCTGCCGAGAATCACATCAATAACATCAAGCCGCCAAACACACCGCTTTGTGGTTGACTTACCAGCAACCTGCACCCCGTACTCGACCCCTTTTTCTGTCAGGGTGTAGCACAGTACGCCCTTCTCGTTCCTGCGGCAGGTTTGCAACCCTTTAGCAACAAGCCGCTTATTTACCGCCTGCGCCTTGTTTCCCTTGAAGCTGGGAGGGAACTTAATACGCTCTGCAATCTCTTTCGGTGTAAATGTTTCTAGCGACTTTTCCTTGGATACCAGATTAACCCTGCTAACCTCGGCACCGGCCTTTTTGATTTCGGCCAAGGCTGAGGACTGAATCTCGGATATTGCCGCCTTAAAAAGTGCCAGCTCTCCCCCGCGACTGTCGCCGCCTTGCGCTGACACACCTACTTCCATGCTTCCGGGGATAGCAAGATGCTGCTGAAAATTGCTTGCTTTCATTTGCGATTACCTCTTTCCAAAAAATTAAGCGACCAGCTCTGGCCACCACTCTTTCCAGTCCAACCCGTAAACGGATGCGATTTTCAAAACCGCGCCTGCCTGAACGTTTCGCCTCCCA
This sequence comes from Kistimonas scapharcae, assembly GCF_039540975.1. NCBI lineage: Bacteria > Pseudomonadati > Pseudomonadota > Gammaproteobacteria > Oceanospirillales > Endozoicomonadaceae > Kistimonas > Kistimonas scapharcae. Next base: position 27,876 of record NZ_BAABFL010000468.1, on the reverse strand, counting down.
TTCACCCACCGGCTAACAGTTACCGGAGAAACCCCAACTGAATCGGCGAACTCAACCCCGCTCATCTCAAACTCATTCATCAATTTGCGAATTCGGCGCGCCGCAACTGTTTGTCTTTTCATATAAAGCCCTTTATCTCTTTCCGGTCATCACGACGCGTAATGACTGGAAAAAGCCGTTAGGCTTGCCTCACTCCTACCTCTTGCGCGAGGTTCGGCACCAGCTATCCGGCTAGGTCTTTGCCGGGTCAAAGCGGTTAGCGTTTCCACTTGAGCATCATTGTATTAACCGGCTGGCAATTTAACAAGTATTTACAGTTAAGTATATACCGCACTTATTAACCATTTGGTATTATTACCTTATGGTTAATCCGGTATAGAATGAGAAACAACAATGTTTACTGGTTTATATGAGATGGATTGGACAGACCGAGTGCGCGACCTGATGCGCCGTCGAGAAATGACTCAGCTCAAGCTGGCCGAGAAAAGCGGCTACTCAGCGCCAGGGCTTAACAGGCTGCTGAACGGAAAGCGTGGGCCGAGCCACGAATCCCTGTCCGCTATCGCGTCAGCACTGGGGACAACTGTCGAGTATCTTATGCACGGCATTGACCGGCCAGAAAGCTCTGCGCAAGTTTCTATGGTTCCAATGCTGGCCGATGAACAGATCAATAAATGGCAGCTCGCTCCGGACAGCATCAAAGAAGCGGTCAGCCAGTGGATTGCCTGCCCATCAAGCAAGGCAGGCATGCGCACATTTGCCTACAGGGTATCAACCGACGACATGCACGCCCCAGCCGGAAGCATGTCTATCGCACCTGGAGCAATTGTATACATCGACCCGGATACAAATTTAGATCGCGGCGTTACTGGCTTATTCCTTGTAAACGGTCAGGCTGTCGTAAGAGAAGCGCACCAGATCGCCGGAGAGTGGTTCATGACACCTACCAACGGCAAGTATCAAGCCATTCAGATGACCGGTAACGCCATATTTGTTGGCCAGGTTGTCGGGATACTGCAACTGCCCTGACAAGCTGAACGGTTACGACCAGCCCGGCCAAGTGCCGGGTTTTTTGTGTCCGAATATGACCGGAATATTATTCCTATAGACTCACACCAATAGGAATTTGGTTCCTATCCAATAGGAATATTATTCCTATTCAATAGGAATTAAATTCCTATCCCCTTCTCTATATATATACATCATAGATACACCATAGATACGTTATAAATATAACCCACCGGTCATTTGCCAGTTCACCCCCTGATTAACGAAAAGTGACATAAATCAATGTCGACACAAAACTCCAAAAAGAATTACCAGATGGTATTGCCAACTAATTACCAGTTGGTTAATCTATGCCTGTCATCTGGCAACAGTGACACCAGCCACCCGGCAAAGACCCAGCCGGTATCTGGTTCTGAATCTCCATTGAGGGGATAGGAGTGGGGCGCACTTAGCGGTGTTTTTGCAGAGTGTCGAGCGATCAAGCCAAACCGTCAGGCAGCGATCATGCAGACCTCGGCACTCTGCAAAGCCACCAACGGAGAGTAGACATGACCACAGTCAAACAGCGCTACCTGATAGCCGCAGCCGCTTACGTTGGCTGGGCAGCAATTAGCGCATGGTTTTTTGTAGGGCTGACATCATGAGCCGAATTGAGTATGCGCCAGGAATAAGACTGGCTCCCGGCATGACTGCCGAAGAGTTTGAGCAACGGTTTGGCAATCTTGATGGCGTAAAGGCAATTCTGTTTCGATGCGAAATGCAAAACCTGCGCGCCAGCATGAACAAAGCTGCCACCGCCTCACCTGATCAACTTCGAAAGAAAGAATTTGACCTTGCCGCCGATGTTCGCGGCCCTCGCAACAATCTCGACTGATAACAATCTGAGGTAATCGCCATGAGCGCACAGCAGAAGGCGCTTTTTAGCGTCCCTGAGCCTATTTCGGGATTCTCCGGTATGGTTGAATCACTGGCAACGCTTGAGGGTGTGACGGGCTTATTTGGAGCCTTTAGCGACTTTCCAGACGTTGCCGATTTCCTTGACGGCGAAAAGCTCGACCTGAGCAACAAAGCCCAGGTTAAACGCATTGAGGCCGGTTATTCAGAGTGGAGCCTGTCAGCATGAACTTAAGCGTTTTCTACTCCCGAGCTGTCGAAATTGCAGACATGGCGGCGAGCATCAACGGCTCCGATGAGTGCAGGAGCCGCATTGAGTGGGGCTACTGCAGCGAAACTGGAACTTTATCGGTGCAGGTTTTTTCGAAGCTGACCGGAAACCTGTTCTTTGAGCGAAAGATCGTTGCCGACAAGATTGGCTCAGATTACAGGATAGCTGGACTGCTCAGCGATCTCCGCCAGCTTCGCACGGAGGAGGCAGCATGATCACCACCAAGCCAAGCCGCGATAACCGGCTGACTCGCATTCACAACCGTTGTGAGGCTCTGGAGCGCATCATTGACAAGTGCAACCGGCACAGCAAGCGCAACGGGTATCCTGAGCCTCTGGAGCGCTATATCGCAAAGTGCAGCCGCAGACACCGCGCATGGATGGAAGCGGCGCACCGTGAAGTTAACTTGATCCGGGCAAGCCTATGATCTGGCGACACGGGCGCACAGTAGCGCCCCACCCTGACCCATACCTGATAACCATTTGCCGCTTGATCAACGAACTAAAAACCACCGACGACCCAGCGCGGCGCGAACAAATCTACAGAATGCGTCTGGTTGATATTCGCCAGACAGGAGTGAATCAAAAATGAAAATGTCCAACGAAACCGACAAGATTTTTCCGGCCTTTGTGAAGATGCAGGCCGCGCTCGGCAATGCCAGCAAGAGCAAGCAAGGCCACGGCTACAAGTATGCAGAGCTGAGCGAGTGTATCGACACCGCCAAGCCTGTTCTGGAGTCTAACGGACTGGCTGTATCCCAGATGATCGGCCAGTGTGAGCAAGGCACAACACTTTGCACGATGCTGGTTCACGAATCGGGGCAATGGATGTACTCCGAATTCGTCATGGAAAAATCTGTTTTGCAGGGTGCTGCTGGCAAAAATCCGGCTCAGTGCATGGGGTCTTCCATCACGTACATGCGCCGGTATGCGTATGCCGCACTGCTCGGCATGGCTCAGGCTGACGACGATGCCGCAACGGTCGGCAAGTCATACGAGAACAGCCAGCAACCGCGCCGCCAGCCGCAAAACCAGCCGCACCAGCAGGCTCCACAGCAAGAGCAAGCACAGGCACAGCAGGCCGAAACAATCACGCAACAGCAGGCGCAAACACTGCGCAACGCGGCATTTCTGGCAAACGTGAGCGATGCAGATATTTGCAAGCGGGCGCACATTCAGAGCCTGGAGCAAATGCCGCTCACACTGCTGCCAAAGGTTATGGACTGGCTCAACAAGCAAGCCCGAGATAATCAAGCACATCAGGCCGCATAAGCGGCTTTTTTTTGGGGTAAATCATGACAGATATCAAATTGCCAGAGCTGTGCGTCGAAATCGTCGGCCAAGTCAAAAGCTCTAACCTTGCCGTTTACGAATCAACGGCGCTTGAGTTTATCCGCTCCATTAACACCGATCTGCAGACGGATGATGATTTTGCCCGGGCTGAGCAGATGGTCAAATTCTGCGACAAGGCCGAGAAGGAGTTGGACAAGGCAAAGACTGCAGCCATGGAGCGGACTGCTGACATTTCCGCATTATTCGCCACTGTAGATACCTTGCGGGATGAAATGAGAGCCAAGCGCCTGGAGCTGAACAGGCTGGTTAAAGCTCGGAAAGACGCTATCCGGGCTGAGCTGATAAATACGGCAACCAACGCCCTGCATACCGCAACAATTCGGGCGAATGCCGAGTTTTCGGTTTACGGCGTACAACTGCCTGCGGTTGCGGCTGACTTTGCTGGAGTGGTCAAAGGCAAGAGAACAGTTAAGTCTCTGGAGTTGGCGATTGATACAGAGCTGAATCGGGCAGTATCTGAAGTCGAAAGCCTGCGAGCGCATATTGCTGACAACCTGAAGCTGATCACGTCTCAGCCGCCAGAGTTCGCCGCCCTATTCCCTGACCTGCAAATGCTGACCGCCATGCGTCCCGGTGAGCTGTCCGAGCTGATCAGCGAGCGCATAGCAGCTCACAAGAAAGCGGAAGCCGAACGACTGGAAGCTGAGCGGGAGCGGATACGCGAAGAAGAAAAGCGCAAAGCCGAGGCTGAGGCGGCGCGGATTCGGGAGGAAGAACGCCGGAAGGCTGAGGAATGGGCGAATGCCGCCAGGCTCGCCAATGATGAGCGAATAAAGGCCAGTGAAGAAGCCCGAAGACAGGAAGAAATGCGCGCTCTAGCCGCGAAAACACAGCACCTACCACAAGCCGTGCAGATTGAGGAATACAACGGCTTTTTTGATGACTCCCCCGCTATCGCCCCATCGTTCAACGATGCTCCAGATTTTGACGATAGCCCCGCCCCGCTTCGCAATGGGCTGACGGTCTGGCGGCGCAACAGAGAGATCGGCCAAGACCTGCCAGACGGCCAATATTATTCGGCTGCAGAGGTAGACAGGCTGCTTGAGCAATTACGGCGGGCAGCATAATGGCAACAGTAAAGGCCGAGGCGGAATACCTCGGCTTTTTTGATTGGGCAGATGATATGTACGAACAAACCAAAGCCTTGCTTAAAGGTAAGAGCAATAAAGACCTCAAGCGCACTATTGAGCGCATGGCTATGCGCATGGTTATGCGTGAAAACGAGCTTGTCAGCGCAAAACAACGGTTGGCCGATCTGGAGAAGCAGCTAATCATGGAGCAGCGCATTAGCGCCAATATGATGCTCCGCAACCTGGAGCTTTCAGGGCTGGCGGAAGCTGGGACTTATGACCGGTTTAAGGTGAAGGTGGCGGCATGAATGGGAAATGCAATCACTGCGGCGAATGGGATATTGACGATGCGCACGACTGCAAAGCAAGAGTCTGGAGCGTTTCGGCTGATCATCCGGTATTTGCCAGGGTCGTTAAGTTCAGGTTAACAGAGCAAGAATCGGCCGAGCTTGTTTCGGAGCTTGAAAGTTTTAATTACGAGAATATCGAGCGAGCAATTAAACCATGTACCTCACACTCTCAGACGAATAAATAACCAGCCTGATACATGGAGCGCATCGGTTGATGATGCGTGACAAGTCACAATTTGAAGAATTGCTAAAGGTGTGACATGGAAACATTAAAGCCCTGCCCTTTTTGTGGCGGCTCAGCAGATTTGATGCAGGATGACTTTCACGCAGACCTGTTTTCTATTAGCTGCCCTGAATGTTCACTAATGCTTGATGGGGAATATGAGGAAGACGAGGTTAAAGAAATATGGAACAACCGCAATTCTCCATGGGTAAGCGTGGATGACCGTATGCCCAATACGGACGGCTGGTACTCAATTGTCGCCACAATTGACGGGAAGCGGTGTGCGACCATGGCATTCCTTGAGAGCGATTACATGGGTCAGTTTTGGCTTACCCATAACGACTACAAAGACGCTGACATATGGGATGGCGTAACCCATTGGGCACCGCTTCCAGAGCTTCCCCAATGATCGAGCAGGTAGAGCCAATACATAAGCTTTTCGTCTTTATGATCCTGATAGGCAATCCGGCCTTATGCATTGCGGCATTCTTTATCTGCAAGTGGCTTGATATAGATTGAGTGCGCGGCAACGGGTTACCAGCACATCAGTAACGATACCGGCTCAGGCCGGTTTTTTTGTGGGTGAAATATGAGTGTGACATGGGTATTGCCAAACAAGTTGTCAGAGCTTACAGGCTACACCGTAAAATCTATAGAAAACAAAATGGAGCAAGGCGTCTGGCCTCAAGGTAGAATCTGGAAAAAAGCGCCTGATGGTCGGCGCGTCATAAACAAAAAAGAGTACGACAGATGGGCAGAGTCTCAGCCGGTGATTTAGTCAAGGGGGTTAAGGGCGTAGAGATTCATGGTAGCTCGCTCCGTATAGTGTTCACCTATCGCGGAGTACGCTGCCGAGAATCTCTCGGCATTGCGCCAACAAAGGCGAACGTAAAGCATGCTGCAGGATTGCGCGCAACAGTCGTGCACGAAATAAAGATAGGAACGTTTGACTATCTGGCAAGATTTCCCGAAAGCAAATCTGCCTACAAGTTTGGCGGCGACCGCACGAGGCGATCCATATCTATTCGCGCCCTGGCCGAAAAGTTTTACCAGATAAAAAAGGTTGACCTCGGACCGCAGTCGGAACGAGTCTACAAAAACGGCTTGTATATGTGCTGCAGCATTCTTGGTGACGACAGGCTTGTGTCAGCCATCATGCCGGAGGATATTGACTCATTGCGGGCTGATCTGATTGCCAGCAGAGCTGCGGCAACCTGTAACCATTATTTGTCCGCTTTTCGCGGGTATATGGAATACTGCGAAAACAATGGCTATACAGATAAACATCTGTCCGCATCGTGCTCAAAGTTTAAAGTTGGTCGCAACGATCCCGATCCTTTAACGCACGACGATTATCAGACGATAGTGAAAAAAGGGTGTCGCCACCCTGCGCAATCGAACTTAATCACCTTGGCGGTATATACCGGAATGCGTACCGGTGAAATATGCTCCCTTGCATGGGAGGATGTAGACCTAAATCGCGGAACCATAACCGTCAGGAGAAACATAACGGCACAGCGTGTTTTCAAGCTTCCAAAAAACGACAGAGAGCGCACTATTTCGCTAATGCCGCCAGCAGTTGCCGCACTCAAAAGCCAGCAGCAATACACGCTACTTATGCCGCCAGAAAAGATAAGCACGCATCTTGATAGTAAAAAGGTGATACAGGAAGATGTGCGGCCAGTATTTCGGCCTGAGACGACTGCGCCATACATCGGCCACAAATCAAAAGAAAACGCCTGGTATGTACCAACTAGCCTTAATACTGCATGGACAACAATACTGAAGCGGGCAGGTGTTCGCCATAGAAGCCAATACCAAACGCGCCACACGTTTGCAACTTGGAACCTTACCGCCCATGGAAACATTGCGTTTATCGCTAAGCAGATGGGGCATGCTGATTATAGTATGCTTGTCAAAACCTATGGGAGATGGATGGATGACGCCAGCGACGCTGAGGCTGAAAAGGTTTGGCTTGAGCTGCAAACAAAAGGTCATTTTGCCCCAAATACGCCCCACCAATTAACACAGAAAGCTCTAAGTGACTGATTTATAATGGCAAAAGCGGCAATACAAGTGCAAACCCCCATGATGCAGCAATATATGCGCATCAAGCAGCAACACCGGGATCAGCTGGTTTTTTACCGCATGGGCGACTTCTATGAGTTGTTCCATGATGACGCAAAGAAGGCCGCCTCACTGCTCGACATCACTTTGACGGCGCGGGGCCACTCCAACGGACAGCCCATTCCGATGGCTGGCATCCCGTTTCACGCGGCAGAAGGCTATCTCGCCCGACTCGTTAAACTGGGCGAATCGGTTGCCATCTGCGAACAGATTGGTGACCCCGCGACCAGCAAGGGGCCGGTTGAACGTAAAGTTGTCCGGATCATCACACCGGGCACTGTCAGCGATGAAGCGTTATTAGAAGAACGGAGCGATAACTGGCTGGCTGCCCTGCATGTGCAGGATGACCTTTATGGGCTGGCCATCATGGATATCACCAGCGGTCGGTTTCACGTACTGGAAGTCAAAGGACTGGAAGCTATTCTTGGTGAACTCCAGCGCCTTAGCCCGGCGGAACTTCTGACCAGCGAAGACCAGGTTTTCGACAGTCTGATAACTCAACGCAATGGTTTTCGACGCCGCCCCCCGTGGGATTTCGATCTGGAAACGGCGCACGATCTGCTGACCCGCCAGTTCAAAACCAAAGATTTGTCCGGCTTTGACTGCAGCCATATGACAGTCGCGATCGCCGCTGCTGGCTGTCTGCTGCAATACGCAAAAGACACCCAGCGCACCGACCTGCCCCACGTACGTACCCTGCGGGTTGAACGCCGTGAAGACTGCGTGGTGCTGGATGCTGCTAGCCGTCGCAACCTCGAACTGGATACCAACCTTAACGGTGGTCGTGACAACACCCTCCTATCGGTAATGGACAAGACCGCCACAGCCATGGGCAGCCGCCTGCTCTGCCGCTGGATTAACCAGCCCCTTCAGAATATTGAACTGTTGCGTGAACGACAGTCTGTCATCCTCGCCTTGCTGTCGGATTATCGGTATGAACCTATTCATGCCACGCTCAAAGGCATCGGTGACATTGAACGTATTCTTGCCCGTGTTGCGCTGCGCTCTGCTCGCCCTCGTGACCTTGCCCGGTTACGTGATGCCCTCTCACGCCTGCCCGATCTTCAGACACAATTGACCGCCATTGATAACGCGCGGCTAAACCAGCTTGCCACACAAATCAGCGACTATCCGGAGCTGGTTGCCGTTTTGCAAAAAGCGGTAATTGAAAACCCACCCGTTGTCATCCGCGATGGCGGTGTGATTGCCGAGGGCTATGACGATGAACTCGATGAACTGCGCGCCATCAGTGAAAATGCCGGCGACTACCTGCTGCAACTGGAAAAGCGGGAAAAGGAACAAACCGGGCTTTCATCATTGAAAGTCGGTTACAACCGGGTGCACGGTTACTTCATCGAATTGAGCCGACGTGAGTCGGAAGATGCGCCCGTGAATTATATCCGGCGCCAAACCCTGAAAAATACCGAACGCTTTATCACGCCGGAACTGAAGACGTTTGAAGATAAGGCCCTATCCAGCAAAAGCCGTGCACTGGCCCGGGAAAAAGCGCTTTATGAAGCGCTGATTGAAATACTGGCAGAGCACCTGACACCACTACAGGAGAGTGCACAGGCTATAGCAGAACTGGACGCCCTGAGCTGTTTCGCAGAACGGGCCGAAACCCTGAACCTCGCCTGCCCCGAACTGACGCAAGGCGAAGGCATAACTATAGAAGAAGGCCGGCACCCGGTGGTCGAGCAGGTATTGACCGATCCGTTTGTTGCCAACAGCCTTGACCTCCATAGTGATCGCAGGATGCTGATCATCACCGGCCCCAACATGGGCGGTAAATCGACCTATATGCGCCAGACGGCACTGATCGTCCTGCTTGCCCATATTGGCAGCTTCGTACCCGCTGCCCATGCCAAAATCAGCATTGTTGACCGGATCTTCACCCGGATCGGTTCCTCTGATGATCTGGCCGGCGGACGCTCTACCTTCATGGTCGAAATGACAGAGACCGCCAGCATCCTGAATAATGCGACAGAACGCAGTCTGGTTCTCATGGATGAGATCGGTCGTGGGACCAGCACATTTGACGGGCTGTCACTCGCCTGGGCCTGTGCGCACCACCTGGCCGACCAGATTCAGGCCTACACACTGTTTGCAACCCATTACTTCGAAATCACACAGTTACCTGAAACCTGCGCGCGGGTCGCCAACGTCCACCTGAACGCAACCGAGCATGACGATCGTATCGTCTTCCTCCATGCGGTTCAGGAAGGACCAGCCAGTCAGAGTTATGGCCTCCAGGTCGCACAGCTGGCGGGGGTTCCGCGTAACGTGATTCTCCAGGCCAAGGAAAAGTTACATCACCTGGAACAAAGTGCGACTGAAGACGAGAGTGCTACAGCCACCATCCAAAAGCCTTCACGAAAAGTACAGACACCTTCACCCCAGGCCGACATGTTTGCCATGCAGGCACCCCATCCGGCAGTAGAAATCATTGAAGAGCTGGATGTCGATGGCGTTTCACCCCGTGAAGCACTGGATTTACTGTATCGCCTGAAGAAAACACTAAAGTAAACTGACAGTTCTATCGTTAGTAAAAAATCATCTTAATCCCAAGATACGACAAGTGCCGGTTACCTGTAACCGGCCAGCGTTTACTGTTAGACTAGCGTCCGAATGAATCATTGACTGGATCGCCCCGATACCGTGATAACCAACAGACAGGGTTGATAACTGGTCGGCGCTAGAATAACAATCAAACCAGCCTATGAAGATGGAGTAACCGCAATGGCTTTTGTAGTTGGTGAGAACTGCATAAAGTGCAAGTACACAGACTGCGTGGAAGTCTGCCCTGTAGATTGCTTTTATGAAGGCCCGAACTTCCTGGTCATCCACCCGGACGAATGCATTGATTGCGCACTGTGTGAACCGGAGTGCCCAGCGAACGCCATTTTCTCTGAAGATGAAGTCCCTGAAGATCAGCAGGAGTTTATAGAGCTGAATGCGGATCTGGCTGAAATCTGGCCCAACATCACTGAAAAGAAAGATTCGCTGCCGGATGCCGAGGACTGGGACGGCGTAAAAGGCAAGCTTGAACACCTGGAGCGCTAAACAAGACAATCAACAAAAAAGCCATGGCAAAACCATGGCTTTTTTCATTCACATCAGAGAACGCTAACTAAAAAGCGACTCACTCGATAACCCCTGTTTTTCCAGAATACAACGAAGACGTTTAAGTGCTTCAACCTGTATCTGCCGCACCCTTTCACGGGTCAGGCCAATTTCCTTACCGACTTCTTCCAAAGTACTGGTTTCATAGCCCCGCAATCCGAACCGTCTGGCAACCACTTCACGCTGCTTTTCGGAAAGTTCACTCAACCATTTATCAATACTGTCGTTGAGATCACTATCCTGCAGTAAAACTGCCGGATCGTTTTCACGGATATCGGAAATGGTATCCAGTACAGACTTATCAGAATCATGTCCCAAGGGGGTATCTACGGAAGTCACCCTTTCATTCAGACCCAGCATCCGCTTAACATCATCAACCGGCTTATCGAGCAGGTTGGCGATTTCTTCAGGGGTTGGGTCATGATCAAGCTTCTGCGTAAGCTCACGGGCAGCCCGCAGGTAGACATTCAGCTCCTTGACCACATGAATCGGAAGCCGGATAGTCCGCGTCTGGTTCATGATAGCCCGTTCGATGGTCTGGCGTATCCACCATGTTGCGTAGGTGGAAAACCGGAAGCCACGCTCAGGATCAAACTTCTCTACAGCCCTGATGAGACCAAGATTACCCTCCTCAATCAGGTCGAGCAGCGACAGGCCTCGATTCACATAACGACGAGAGATTTTAACGACAAGCCGGAGATTACTTTCAATCATCCGTCGACGACCCGCTTCCACTCCCTTCCTGGCCAGCCGGGCAAAGTGCACTTCTTCTTCCGGGGTCAGCAAAGGCGAAAAGCCGATTTCATTGAGGTACAACTGTGTAGCATCCAACGACTTGTAAAATGCATCATCGTCGCGTTGCCGGTGACCACTTACCGATGTGGTACGTTGCACTGCTCCTTCATTCGGTAACTCCGAACTGGAATCAACATCACTTTCGAGCGAATCTGAATCAAACTCCTCTCCATGGACTACACTTTCGCTCACATCATCCAATTCTACCTCTTCCCTTTTTAGTGCCATAAGCGCCAATCCTGTTAATGAAATGGTCCCACTCACAGCCGAACAGCCAGAGGGCTGCATCGACGACCCTTAAACTATCAGGTCCGTCTATTTTGTTGCCAAACCACAACTTCTGTACATCAGCGTTTTGACAGATAAAGAAGAGGATCTACAGGTTTACCATTACGCCGAATTTCAAAGTGCAGTTTAGGCTCACTCGTCCCTGTAGAACCTATTTCGGCTATCTTCTGACCCGCTTTAACCGTGCTTCCTTCCCTGACAAGTAATACCTTGTTATGAGCGTAAGCACTGAGATAGCTACCATTATGCTTAACAATGATCAGGTTGCCGTAACCCGTCAGACCACTACCGGCATAAACCACTTCACCTGCAGCAGTCGCAAATACAGGTTCCCCGATCTTGCCAGCGATATCAATACCTTTGTTCACACTGCCACGAGATGAAAAACGCGAAACGACATTACCCTTGGCAGGCCAACGCCAACTTGAAATGGGATGATTATCCGTTTTTTTCTTCACCGCTGGAGCTGGCTCTTTTTTATACACTTTCTTTTTCGCCGCCTGACTCTGTGCTGAAACGGATGCTTTTGCGACGGTATTAGACTGGGAAGATGTCGATGGAGCACGCCCCGACAAACTTAATCTCTGCCCCGGATATATGACATAGGGAGACCGAACCCCGTTAGTGGACGCCAACCTCCTATAGTCCTGCCCATAACGCCACGCAATGGTAAAAAGGGTTTCTCCTGGCTGTACGACATGCACACCACGCAGAACAGTTTCTGGCCGTGTACGGTTACTGACCGGTATATCAAGTTGCTGATGCGAACAGGCTGCAATCAGGAAGAGCAACATCATCAGCATGATATTTTTTGAGCAAACGTTTAAGTATTTTGTTCGTCTCATCTCGTCTTTCTGAATACGCTTGCCAAAACCGTTGATCCTATTCCAAACTGTCGTTTTATTATCCTTTTATCTTAAAAAAGGATTATTATTACTAATCCATCTAAAAATACAGCGTCCAGTATTTTAATTCATTGTTAGTAAAGTGTTTACTAATCGAAACAAAACAACATAACGCAACAAACACAATACTTATCGTCAAAAAATACAAACCAATCACTTCAATCAGTCTGTATTTTTGATCGACCGCACCACTCAAATACCGAAACAGCAATAATCGCAACCATCATGAGTGCAATCGCCACCACAAATTCAGGGGGCTGCCCTGTGAGTGATTCATACTGCCACGGCATGACATTCACTTGCTGAACAGGGATTTGAACACCGTTATCTGCCAGCTTCCACGCCAACGTCTGTTTCCAGGGCCAAATTTTTTCTATGGCACCAAGCATCAAACCAACAAGAAAAGCTAACGTTGTCTGATGGTAATAGCTGAGCAACCATGAAAGGACATGTGAAAAAAGCAGCAATCCCAACACACAGCCAGAGGCAAATACAAACAGTATGCCGAAATCAAAGCGTGTAACCGCCTGTAATACCGGTGCATAGAAACCAAGCAACAGCAAGATAAAACTGCCAGAGATACCCGGCAAAATCATCGCACAAATAGCCAAGGCACCAGCCCAGAGAAAGGAATACCATTCTGGCTGCGCATGCATGCCTGGTGTCGCATGCCCTATGAGAACCGCCATTCCGACACCTGCTACCAAAGCGGCGATGCGCGAGAGAGACCAGTGGCTGACCTTACGTAATATCAACACCGCAGAGATTACCACCAAACCGAAGAAGAAAGACCAGACCTGAATGGGCCAGGCTGACAGGCTATAGGTAATCACCCGCGCCATGGTAAAGACGCTAAACAGTACACCACCAAAGACGGCCACCAGAAACGTTCCATCGATATGTCGCCAGCAGGCTGCCACACCTTCGCGGAAGAGTATTTTGAGCGAGGCAGGCCCCAGTTTTTTGAGGCTGTTCAGCAGACGCTCATAGATGCCGGTAATGAACGCAATCGTGCCACCGGAAACGCCCGGCACAACATCCGCAGCGCCCATCAGCGCACCTTTCAGGAATAAGATCAAGACTTCCAACGGCAACATCACGTCAAACAACCAATCCTAAAACAAACATATCCATCGTTATTCAATAATGCCTGATAGCAACGGTACAAACCGTACCGGCTCCAGCACTTGCTCGTTGTAACCCGCTTCTTTCCGTGTCACACAGACCAGCAGCTGGTGACCATCAGGCCCAACAGGTATGATCATCCGCCCTCCAACAGCCAACTGACGGAGCAGCCCCTGCGGTATTTCCGCCGGTGCCGCAGTCACCAGTATGCCATCATACTCGCCCTCTTCAGGCCAGCCGGAAAAACCGTCCGCATGACGCATCATGACGTTATAGAGCTTCAGTTGACGCAGCCGCTGACGCGCTCGATCCTGCAAGGAGCGTATACGTTCTAGCGTATAGACCCGGCCTGCCAACTGTGCCAGCACTGCCGTCTGATAGCCTGACCCTGTGCCAACCTCCAGCACCTTGTTGACAGTTCCCGCCTGAAGCAAAGCCTCTGTCATACGGGCAACAATATAGGGCTGGGACAGGGTCTGGTTACGACCGATAGGCAGCGCCGTATCTTCATAAGCCCTGTGGGATAACGCTTCATCAACAAACAGGTGTCTGGGTGTTTTACGCATTACGTCAAGGACACGCAGATCCCCCACCCCCTGCTCAACCAGACGCTGAATCAGGCGATCACGGGTTCGCTGCGATGTCATACCAATACCAGCCAGATTCATTCAGCCCCCAGACCTACTTTCACCTAGCAGGCAATAGTGTCACTAGAGTACGCCAGTTTACAATACGTTCTTCCTCATAAACGACGTTTAGCTAATATTTTCAAACAGCTCATTAAGAACAGCCGTTGCATACGTGCCCTTGGGAAGAAAGAAAGACAGCAGCAAATCACCCTCCTCCCAGCGCCATTCCATTTTCTCTGGCGTCACCCGCAAGGCGCGTCGTTCCTGATTCATGCCAGCTTTTTCAAGGCCCTGACAAAGTTCAGGCCAGCGCTCAGCCAGCGACATCTCCCAGGCATTCACCTCGCCCTCGGAAAGCAGGGAGCCACGCCCCCAGAGAGGACCGGTATTATGCAACTCGCCTGACGCAAAACGCTCTGTAACGGTTTCATCTCTGCGCTCTGGCAAAATCAGGGAGTGGCTGTCACGAAACGTTAACACATCACCTTCCAGCAAACGTGACCATGTCTGCTCACGTACACGCTGCGCCAGCAATTGATTGAATAACCATGAACGTGCTGCTGACAACACGATGCTTTTCTGGTCACGCTTCAGCCGCAATTTTCTATCGAAAAACGCAAGCGCCTTGTTCAGGTTACCGCCATCAAAGCCAAATCGCTGCATACCAAAATAATTGGGCACACCGCCGTCACTCATCGAGCGCAGGCGGTTATCGATATCATCCAACTCGCCCTGAACATCCCGTAACCGTATAGCAAAATGGTTACCAGACAGTGCTCCCTGACGCAGTTTGCGGTTATGCCATTCTATTTTCAGAACCGATATACCCTCACCACAGGAAGCCCAATTCAGGTCATCCGCACGCCCCTTACCAGGCAACTGCAGACTGAACCACTGCCGGGTGACGCCTTGGCGATCCTTCAGCCCCGCATAGCCAACAGACGAAGCCGGAATACCGGCGATACGCGCCAGAATCCGGGAAACCCACTGCGTGTTTTGTCCCGTTTTCTCAATCCAGAGAAACAGGTGTTCACCTTCACCACAAGGTTCAAACGGCAGCACCTCTTCCACACGGAAATCTTCCGGCTGCACTTTAAATGCCGCACTACCACAGGATTCACCGCTGGCCCTGGGCAGATTCATATCCCAATCAGTCATGACAACCTTCACAAAAATATCAGAACGCGCGCTGGAAGCCGCACATAAGACAATCCAGAAACAAGGTAAGAAAAACAGGAACTCTCTAAGATTCAATCCGCCATGAGAAAAAACTCTTCATCATGCCTGATCATGCCCAGCTCCGTACGTGCGTATTCTTCAACGGCTTCCAGGCCTGTCTGCAACGCAACGACATCGACAGCCAGCAGGCGATTACGCTCGGCAAGTCGCTGGTTTTCAAGCTTTTGAAGGGCGACCTGTTCTTTAACAGCCATTAACTGGGCAATACTGCCTTCACCCACCCACAATCGGTATTGCAGGAGTGCAAGGAGAAAAGCCAGCATGATCATTACTATTCGCATACGCAAAAAACTAAAAAACGGGTGACTTAGGAAAGCATAACAGTCAACAGTGCTGAATACAGCTAACAGAGCGGACTCCCTTTCAGGGTACTTAAGCTATCGTCTCTTTCCTGCCATAAAAAAAACAGGGTCGCTTCTGCGACCCTGTCATTATCCATATTCCGCTCAGGCGTATTTTAACAATACTTACTCAAGAGCTACATCATGGATTAACTCAGATCCAGCGGTGCGAAACCTTTGACAAGGTCATCAACCGCCTTAATGCGTCCAAGGAAAGGCTCCAGCTTATCCAGTCGCAACGCACTGGGACCGTCGCAACGGGCGTTGTCAGGATCAGGATGGGCTTCCAGGAAAAGCCCCGCCAAGCCCAGCGCCATACCGGCACAGGCCAGCTCAGCCACCTGGTGACGTCGCCCACCGGACGCTTCACCCAGCGGATCACGGCACTGCAGCGAATGAGTGACATCAAAAATCACCGGCATGCCGCCACTGACTTCTTTCATGGTACGGAAACCCAGCATATCGACCACCAGGTTGTCATAGCCAAAGCAGCTGCCACGCTCGCACAGCATGACGTCTTCACAGCCACCTTCGCGGAATTTGTCCACGATATTACGCATCTGTGAAGGGCTCAGAAACTGGGGCTTCTTGACATTCACTACCGCACCCGTCGCCGCCATAGCCGCAACAAGATCGGTCTGACGTGCCAGAAAAGCCGGCAGCTGGATCACATCTGCCACCCTGGCCACCGGCTCACACTGGTGAACCTCGTGCACATCGGTAATCACGGGCACACCGTAGGTGTCCTTGATTTCCTGCAGAATCTCCAGCCCTTTCTCCATGCCCGGGCCACGATAGGAGGCAATGGAAGAACGGTTTGCCTTGTCAAAGGACGCCTTGAACACATAGGGAATGCCCAGCTTACGCGTCACATCCACATAGTGGCCAGCCACTTCCAGCGCTAACTCGCGGGACTCCAGCACATTCATGCCACCAAAGAGCACAAAGGGCCGGTCATTGGCGACATCGATGCCTGCAACCCGTAGCGTTTTCTGATCCATGAGACAGTTCCCCAATCAGGCTTTCTGGCCAGCACCGTGTGCCAGCGCCGCTTCAACAAATGCCGTGAACAAACCGTGGCCATCACGCGGCGTAGAGGTGAACTCCGGGTGGAATTGGCAAGCCACAAACCAGGGGTGATCCTGAATTTCCACCATTTCCACCAGCGCCTGATCCACGGAACGCCCGGAGATCTTCATGCCAGCCGCTTCAATGCGATCCACGTAATGGTCGTTCACCTCATAACGGTGGCGGTGGCGCTCATTGATCACGTCCTTGCCATAGGCCTGGAAAGCGCGAGTACCTTCCGCCAGACGGCACTGCTGTGCGCCGAGACGCATAGTGCCACCCAGGTCAGACGCTTCACTGCGCTGCTCAACCTGACCATCGCTGTCCATCCACTCAGTGATCAGACCAATGACGGGGTTCTCGCAGTTAGCATCAAATTCGGTGCTGTCCGCGTTGTCAATACCGACAACGTTACGGACAAATTCAACCACAGCCAGCTGCATACCCAGGCAGATACCCAGGTACGGAATCTTGTTTTCACGGGCGTGACGAATAGCCGCAATTTTGCCTTCCACGCCACGGTTACCAAAACCACCGGGCACCAGGATGGCATCAACACCGTCCAGTACATCGACGCCCTGACGCTCAATCTCTTCAGAATCGATATAACGCAGGTTGACCTTGGTACGAGTTTTCAGACCGGCATGCTTCATCGCCTCAATCAGCGACTTGTAGGCGTCCAGCAGTTCCATGTACTTGCCAACCATTGCCACTGTCACTTCCCGAGTGGGATTCAGTTCACGATCCAGCACGTCATCCCACTCACCCAGATCGGCTTCACCACACTCCAATGAGAAGTTATCGACGATGAGCTGATCAAGACCCTGCTCATGCAGCATGCGAGGAATACGGTAAATAGAATCCGCATCCTGCAGGGAAATAACTGCGCGTTCTTCAACGTTGGTGAAAAGTGCAATCTTACGGCGTGAAGAGACATCAATATGATGCTCGGAACGGCAGATCAGGATATCCGGCTGCAGACCGATGGAGCGCAGCTCTTTGACAGAGTGCTGAGTCGGCTTGGTCTTGAGTTCGCCAGCGGTCTTGATATAAGGAACCAGCGTCAGGTGCATCAGCATGGCGCGACGGGAACCCATCTCTACCTTTAACTGACGAACCGCTTCCAGGAATGGCTGGGATTCGATATCACCCACGGTACCGCCGATCTCAACCAGCGCCACATCCGCATCGCCGGCACCGGCGATAATACGACGCTTGATTTCGTCGGTGATATGAGGAATCACCTGAACCGTACCGCCCAGGTAATCACCACGACGCTCTTTCTTGAGTACGTGTTCGTAGATACGACCGGAGGTAAAGTTATTCCCCTGTCTCATGGTCGTTCTGACGAAACGCTCGTAATGCCCCAGATCCAGATCCGTTTCCGCCCCATCTTCAGTGACGAATACTTCACCGTGCTGGAAAGGACTCATGGTACCGGGGTCAACGTTGATATAGGGATCCAGCTTGAGCATGGTGACCTTCAGTCCACGCGCCTCAAGAATGGCCGCAAGCGATGCAGAGGCAATGCCTTTCCCCAACGACGATACGACACCACCGGTGACAAATATGTAGCGTGTCATTTAAAACCTGTTGAATTTGCAGGCAGTTTGTCTGCCTTCTGGATGGGAAGTATTAACGAAAAAAGATGGGACTGCAGGATACCAAACATCCCGCCCGCCCACAACGACGGAAATTCACCATTGCCGTTCAAAAGGAGTTTGCCAGCAGCATGAAATACCCGGCTCGTTCCCCGAGACCGCATACTCTGCATTGACCAGCAGGCCAGGAATCGCTACCAGCTCACCGGATCGATGGAGAATCGGTAGGCGATCACGTACCCAGACAGGCACGTTCAGTTCATTAAGCCATTTTTTCAATGATTTACGACCCGCCCGGCCTGGCAGGCGGAATGGCGCAAACACGATATCG
Organism: Kistimonas scapharcae; assembly: GCF_039540975.1. Taxonomy (NCBI): domain Bacteria; kingdom Pseudomonadati; phylum Pseudomonadota; class Gammaproteobacteria; order Oceanospirillales; family Endozoicomonadaceae; genus Kistimonas; species Kistimonas scapharcae. The sequence goes on along the minus strand of NZ_BAABFL010000468.1, from coordinate 9,136 downwards.
GAACGATAGCCGAGCGAAAGATCAGAGACCTCAGACCTAACTAAAACCAATGGCTGCTCCGGCTTTTCAGCATAGATACGACCATTTCCAGGTAGCTCGAGATCACAATTTGCAGAAAGTACCAACTGACAGGAAAATGGCCGCAAATTATCCAAAGGCTTAAGGGCCACTATTGCGCCACCATGTCGCCTGACCTCACACCCTTCCCAGCTCACAACCGGACAGGCATCCTGAGCTGCCGATACCAGCTCATCCAAAATACATTGAATCACCGCCCGGCCGGGCAATGGATAACCTTGGGATCGAAGCCAGTAGCGAAGCACATTACGCTGTCGATAGTCAGTCAGCTGTTTTAGACAAGAAATATCAATAACCGGAAGGCCGGTATGGTAGGGAATACCATCAACTGACAAAGCCTGTTGCAGATCATTTTCTGCGACCTGATCCAGCAATTCTGTCGCATCTGCGGCATCCTCAGCCAGACGCCCCAGATTATTCAGTGCACCAATCCAACGCTGATGTATCTTTGGCAGGACTTCATGTCGCAAAAAATTGCGGTCATATGCGACATCAAGATTCGACTCATCATCAACCCATTCCAGCTGATGCGCTTGTGCATAGGCATGGATGGCTTCTCTGGAGACATCCAGCAAAGGACGCAGAATCATTGCCTCCCCCATCGCACGCTCCCGGGGAACTGCCGCAAGCCCGTGCACGCCACACCCCCTCACGATCCGATAAAGCAGGGTCTCAGCCTGATCATTCAAGTGATGGCCCTGCAGGAGACAGTCACCCTGGCGAAGCACTTCTTCATACTGCTGATAGCGTGCCGCTCTGGCCGATGCTTCCAAACCGCCCCCCGCACCACGCTTTACCTCAACCCGGCGAGAGACTAATGAAACAGACCACTGATCACACATCGTCTCACAGAACGCCTGCCACTCAGCAGCATTGGGGCTCAACCCATGATTGACATGAATCGCTTCAAGAGAGCGAATAATCCCCCGCCCCCTTAGGGCTACACAGAGATGCAGCAGAACCGTGGAATCCAGCCCGCCACTGAGTCCAACCACCAGCCGCCTATCCCTGTATATTTCAGGCAACCTTTCTAGGAAAGCGTCATCTGTCAGATGCATATTGGTATCCACAACACTGACTCAACAACGAAAAACCGGCATGGTGGTAGCCATGCCGGCTTCTCAAATGACAAATACCGGATCAGTAAAACTGAAATCCTGCTATTTACTTGACCCCGTAACGCTGTAAACGTTCATAACGAGTAGTCACCAACTCATCCACAGACATGGAAGACAGCTCTTCCAGCTCTAGCACCAAAGCCTGTTTCACCGAATCTGCCGCTTTGGCCACATCCCGATGCGCACCACCTAGCGGTTCTTCAATAATTCGGTCAACAAAGCCCAGCTCCTGCAGGCGTTTTGCTGTAATACCCATTGCTTCCGCAGCTTCTGCCGCATGATCCGCTTTCTTCCAGAGAATAGAGGCGCACCCTTCCGGTGAAATCACGGAATAAGTTGAATACTGGAGCATCAGCAACCGGTCACACACACCAATGGCCAGCGCCCCACCGGATCCCCCTTCACCAATCACAGTTGAAATGATTGGGGTATTCAGGCGCGACATTACCGCCAGATTCCAGGCAATCGCCTCACTCTGGCCACGCTCTTCGGCGTTAATGCCAGGGTAAGCACCAGGTGTATCAATAAAGGTCAGAATTGGCAGCTTAAAACGCTCAGCCATTTCCATCAGCCGACAAGCCTTCCGATAGCCTTCAGGCTTGGGCATACCAAAATTACGGCGTACCTTTTCAGGGATTTCACGCCCCTTCTGATGGCCGATAATCATGACCGGCTTACCATCCAGTTCCGCCATACCGCCGATAATGGATTTATCATCCGCAAAACGACGATCACCGTGCAACTCATCAAAGTCGTCAAAAACCGCCTTGATATAGTCCAGCGTGTAGGGGCGACGGGGATGGCGGGCCAACTGGGCAACCTGCCAAGAGGAAAGATCCTTGAAAATGCCTGAGGTCAGGGTTCGGCACTTTTCTTCGAGCGTGGCAATTTCTGCACTGATATTCAGCTCATTGTCCGACCCTACCAGCCGCAGTTCTTCGATTTTTGCTTCCAGCTCAGCGATTGGCTGTTCAAAGTCCAGATAATTCGGGTTCATAGAGACCACTTTACAGGCATTTCTCGGCAAGATCATGAAATCCGGTACAAGATAAGTAATACCATCAACGAAGTCGAGTTAAAATCCGTAAACAACCGTGAGTATGTGTTGTAACGTGGACTGAAAAGTGTGTGAGCTCTACGGCAAAACGGTTACAGGCGCTATGGAAGCACAGCCTGACAACAATGATTCCCAAGCCTGCCCCCGCGCATCAAGAACCTGTTCTCTGGACTGAGCGGCATTGACTGGCATGATACAGTTAGCCAGCCCCTGATGATTCCAGCACCAGCCTTCCTCACAATTGCTCTGATAACGAATCACCAGACTTAATGAAGCGGGTTCCAGATAACTGGCAATTTCCTGCCATCTTACAGTCGGCTCCTGATCAACCACAGGATCAGAATCCGGGGAATATTTAAGATGCTTCAGCGCCGGCGAGGACAAGAGCGCCCGATCGGGTACAATCAGATAATTCACATCATCCAATTCATCAAGCCACGCCTGCATCATGGTGTTGTCGTAAACACCTTCGCCATTCAGCCAACCATTGAACCATTGGGGTAACCAAGCTGTGAGTGAGCAACTGAGCAAGGGATCAACTGCATCTTTCGGACATCGATGCTCCACCGCCGAAACCAACTGGTAATAAAACTTCATGGTATTACCGACACCCACAAGATCCATCCCAGCTCTGTTCTGAAGGTGCTCATATAATGTAAGCGTCGTGCGGTAGTCCGGTATCAGCAGGTTTTGGTCTGTGACTTTCAGCACCGGCAACAATAATCCTTTACCGTGTTTAAGTACCTGTGAAACCGTTTTAGGGTCACTCTCTACCTGCCATTCACCAGCCTTTAGCGGTTTAGACTTATTTGCTTCTATTAAATTGCCAGTCATCTCCCCGTCTCCTGTACTGGAACAACCATTCAACAGGAAAAGACTTACAACCAGCATGCACAACGTCCGCAACGCACAAAAGCCTGGGAAGGAAGACATCATTGAATCTGCCAATTTAAGAAGGCCGATATGGTAAGTGATTTCCACATCAGTGAGCAAAGCAAACAAAAACTCTGTCTAGCAGTGATGCAATCCAATTGGAGGGAATCAACAATAATCTTGCACTATGACTGTGCAGAGCAAAAACTTGCAAATTATTCGCAACGACCTAGACTAGTTCAAAGCACACAATATATTGTGCAAATAAAGCTAGAAACACCAATATATTGAACCAACCACTGCAAAACACGCTCAATAAAATGAAGTAGCAAAGCCGTGCAGTAAACCCAACGCTGTGACTTGTTGTAGTGTGCAGTACGCACAACCACCACAAGGGATAGAAGAGGGGGTGCCTATGAGATACCAGCTGGAGAACTGCCCGTTTTGCGGCAGCATACATATAGATTCAGCCGGTTATCTGCTCAGCTACCGAATCGAGTGCAGGGAATGTGGCGCGTGTGGTCCAAAGCGCAAAACACACGCCTTGGCAAAGGAAAGCTGGAATCATCAATCCAGGGAGCTGCGATTCGAGAAAGAGCTGGAAAGCCGGCAGCTACTGGAACACCTGAACAGTTTTGGTTCACTACCCCCGCCAAGTGCCGGGGTTCACGAGACAGCGTCTCACTCCTGATAAATGCATGATAAGCCATCACAACCGGATGGCTTATCATGCAACGCGTTACATTTACAACGTTGGCGTCAGACCACCTTCATTACTTCCCTGCTGCACTTCCCTGACCGCGTTCTCAAGCTGCAACAAGCGCTTGTTGATTTGCTGGCGATAACTGTCCATGGATCGCGAGGCGTCTTTTGTCAGACTCACCTGCTGCTTCATATCAGCTTTCAATACCTTCACATCTGCCAGTGCCTTACTGGCTTCCTGACGCAAACCTTCAACCGATGCCGTGAGCATATCCAGCTCTTCCCGCGAGGACGATGTATTCGCCACCAGGTCAGCACTGATACCTGTCAGCTGACGTTCAATCAACGACAGCCTGGAGACCGTCTTGTCCAAGGTACCGGAATATTGTTTAGCCTGCTTAAGCGCACTATCAGCTGACGACTTCAATGTTTTGAGCGTCGCAGCATTATCAGCAAGCTGCTTTTCCAACGCGTCAATATCCTTGCGGTTACGTTTGTTCGCCAGATCCCAGAGTTTACGGATTTCAAAATTGATATCCTTCAACTCTGACTTAACCTGTTGATCGCTTTGACTCATCGTCTGCCCGGTTTCTGTGACAACACCAGACACATCCGTCAACTGCTTTTCTGCTGCCGCCACCAGACTACGGGTCGCCTGCAGTTCATTCTGCAGCGCCGTAATCTGGAAATAACCCAATCCCCCCACGGCCAACAGTAATCCCAACAGGATCAAAAATAATCCAGTGCCTGCAGAGCCAGTGGATGGCTCTGCAGGCACTGCTTTTTTCTTCTTACCGGCACGGGATGCCGGCGAGCGTTCCGTCACCTCATCGGGAGACAGTGAGAGACTCGGCAAATTATCGAGATCATCCCGGTCATCTGAATGTATTGTCATTCCGTGTTCACAAATCGCTGGGGGAAGAATGTTGATACCACAATGGCCGCCATTGTAGTGCAAAGCCGTGACAGACCCAACACAACCCTTATCGCACCAAGACGGTGCAACATCAGTCATTTTCGCTCTTTATGCTGCCAGCCAATCTGATCAACACCCCTCTACCACCGGACATTTCAAGCTGGAATCAAAATTGCAAAGACTTCCGGGCACACTGAAACAAAGGGGAATATCGGTATGACGGTCCAATACACCAAGCAGATGATTGATCTGCTGCAGGTCTTAAGGCGTCGCATCAAGGCAGAGTTTGATATTAACATCCGTTTCAGTTCTGAAGACACGATTGATGAAATACAACGTTTGGTCCGACAGACCCGTGACAGCACCACTCGCACCAAGGCACTGCAATTCCTGCAGCTGGCTGGCCTTAACATCACGGAAACTGATCTGGATAAAGGCCAGGAATCCTTAACATCACCGTCCCGCTCTGCACCACTCAACAACAGTGAGACGTCTCCCCCTCCCCATGCTATCTCCACAAAGACCCGCATCTATCGCGGGCGCGTGGTCGCATGATCCATACCGGGTGCGGGCAACCACACAGCGCCCCCACCCGGACGAACTCAAGCACCAACCTGACCGAATAACCCTGTGCCGACTCCGTAGATAAGGCTGTCGCCCAATGCTATTATCCGCAGGCTAAGAAGCTCACATCGCCCCGTAGCATTCACTCTCCGCAGAAAGAGGCGTGTTATCGGTTGGATGTGCAGGCCGTATTTAGCCAACCCTGAAATGGAGATATCAAACATGGCATTCGAACTGCCCGCCCTGCCTTACGAACGCGACGCCCTGGAACCCCATATTTCCAAAGAAACCCTGGACTACCACTACGGCAAGCACCACAACACCTATGTGGTCAAGCTGAACGGTCTGGTTGAAGGCACTGAGCTGGAAAACAAGAGCCTGGAAGACATCATCAAGACCTCTGAAGGCGGCATTTTCAACAACGCAGCCCAGGTCTGGAACCACACGTTCTACTGGCACTGCCTGAGCCCCAACGGTGGTGGTGAGCCGACTGGCGAACTGGCTGACGCCATTAACGCCGCATTCGGTTCGTTTGACGCGTTCCAGCAGAAGTTCACCGAAAGCGCGGTTAACAACTTCGGTTCCGGCTGGACCTGGCTGGTCAAGAACAGTGACGGCACGGTTGCCATTGTTAACACCAGCAATGCAGCTACCCCGCTCACCACCGACCAAAAAGCGCTGATGACCTGCGACGTCTGGGAACACGCTTACTACATCGATTACCGTAATGTTCGCCCTGATTATCTGGCTGCTTTCTGGAAGCTGGTTAACTGGGAATTCATTGCAGCCAACTACGCCGCATAAAAAGTTTGTTATCTGCCAGTTGTATTAAGTCAGAATAGAACTCTACTTAATCCCTACAGACGGCATCCTTTCTGATACTGCCTGACAGGAAAACCTGTCAGGCAGTATTGTTTCCTACTCAAAAAAATTACAACCAAAAGTCTTTCGAGCACCTCACAAGAAATCAGCGAACAACCTGCCCCACTCCCCCCCCCACACATCATTGTTGGACATTACGGTCCAAAGCGCTGTTATTTCTCTTTTATTGGCACGCCTTCCTGCCCTGCATAGACGTCGCGCTATTGATACTAAAAAACGAACCACAACGGCACCCACGTACAAACACCTATTGCCGAATAACCTATATGAGAATAATTTGCATTTAGAGACATTCAGGAACTCACTTAATGTCGCACTTCCCAGGCAAGCATTGCCTTCTGGCTATGGCTGTCGCTGTTTCCATGCCCGTAACGGCTCAAGAAGAATCGGACAACAAGAAACAGGTCGGTGGCCCACTGGTCTTTGACCAGGTCGTCGTGACCGCCACCAAGACAGAAAACAGCCTGGCCACAGCGCCTGCATCAATGTCCGTAATCACCAGCGATGAGATCAAGTCTCAGCCCACCATGGCGCTGAACGACATCGTCAAACAGGCTGTCGGCGTTGAGAGCAGAAAAGAAGGTGGGCGTGCCGGACGGGAATCCATCAGCATTCGCGGCATGGACAGTGACTACACACTGATCATGGTCAATGGCCGGAAAATGAGTTCCTCGAATGCCATTGCCCGTGGTAATGACTTCGATCTGTCGGCCATTCCGCAGGACAACATTGAACGGATCGAGATCATCCGAGGCCCCATGTCTGCGCTTTATGGCTCTGAAGCGTTGGGCGGCGTCGTCAACATCATCACCAAGCTGCCAGACAACGAATGGCGCAGCACCATCAGCAGCGATATTGCCCAACCTGAAGGCGGTAACGGTGGTACCGAAACAATCGTGGGGCTTAACACCGGCGGAGCCCTGATTGATGACAAACTGTATCTCAATCTCTCAGTCAACCAAAGTGACAGGGACAAATGGAAACCTTACAGCGGCACCCGCAGTACCGTTACCGCACTGGAAGAACGTGACACACTGAGCCTTGCCAGCAACGTGAACTGGCTTATCAATGACAACCAAACCCTGGATATTGATATCACCCACAGTAATGACAAGCGTGATGGCATCATCGAATCCACTAAAGGACTGACGCCGACTAACCAGAAGGTCAAACGCAACAGTATTGCACTGACGCACGGTGGCGACTGGAGCTGGGGTGAATCGCAGGCCCGTTATTACCGGGAGGAAGTCGAAATCGGTGAGCAGGACTTTACTCTGAATCGACGGGACTACGTGACTGAAACCAATGATGTCGTAGATGGATCGGTATCTACAGACTTTGGCAGTCATCGTTTAACCGTGGGGGGCGAAGTTCGCAAAACCGAACTGGATAACACTCGCGATCTCCAGACCACCGGTAAAGCTGATGTCACCCAGAAAGCCCTGTTTGCCCAGGATGAATGGCAGCTGGCCGATGACTTGACGCTCACATACGGCACCCGTATCGACCATCATGAAAACTTCGGCACAGAATACCCCCCCCGGGCGTACCTGGTTCACAGTGTCACGGACAACCTGACACTGAAAGGTGGCATCGGTAAGGCGTTCAAAGCCCCTTCCCTGCTACAGCTGAACAAGGACTATCGCCTGAGCAGCTGTAAGGGTGGCTGCTGGATTATCGGCAATCCGGATCTGGAGCCCGAAACCAGCACCAGTTATGAAATGGCAGCCAACTATCAGCAGAACAACTGGGAAGTTGAAGCGGCCGTTTTCCAGAATGATGTAGAAAACCTGATTGCCCGTGACTTTGACTACCAACTTGACGTCGAAGACGGGCGTGAAGTTTACACCTACAAGAATGTCGAAAAAGCCAAGATCAAAGGTATTGAACTGGGTGGACGCATGGCACTGACCCAATCGCTCTCACTGAACGGCGATTACACTTATACCGATGCCCGTGACGAAACCACCGGTGACATCCTGACTGACCGCTCAAGACAGAATGTGTCGGCAAAACTGAACTGGCAGGCTTCACAAAAGCTGAGCACCTTTGTACGCGCCAGCTACATCGGCGACCAGAAACTCAGCGATGAAGTCGACCTTGACGGCTATTCACTGGTTGATCTCGGTATGAACTACCAGATGACAGAATCGCTCCGCCTGCGAGCAGGCGTTACGAACGTCACGGATGAAAGCCTCCCCCACGAGGCAACCGTCATGGGGTACAGCGAAGACCCGAGAACCTGGTACGTCGGCTTTACCACCACCTTCTGATCACGTCTCCCGCCCGGCTGTCCGGCTGGGCGGGTCATCCATTTGATCCACATCATGCTAAGCACGCATTGTAAGGAGCGTCATGCAACCCATTAAACGTCTTCTGACAATCATCGGTTTGGGGCTTACCCTGGCGGGCTGCTCTGATGATGCCGCCCAACAGCAACAGGCTCAGGCTGCGGACATTACCCGAACTGTCCAACACGCCATGGGCGAGACACAAGTGCCGGATGCCCCGAAACGGATCGTCGTACTCTCGACGGAAGCAACGGAAACGCTGCTGGCGCTCGGCATCACACCTGTGGGCGCCGTTCGCTCCAGCACCGCTGTACCTTCCGATACCTGGTTTGCCCATATCCGTGATGCCATGGCGGACGTTACCGTGGTAGGTGAAGAAAAACAGGTCAACCTGGAAGTCGTAGCCGGCCTCAAACCGGATCTGATTCTTGGCCTCAAGTCACGGCAGGAACAAATTTATCCGCAGCTGAGCGCCATTGCACCTACGGTTTTTGCCGATCAATTCAATGGCGCCCTGCGTGAAAACCTGGTACTGATGAGTGATGCGGTCAATCGTAAGAGCGAGGGTCAGCAACGTAAGTACTCAAAAACTCCTGTGCAGACCACATGGCAGCCAGCATGAGGCGTATTCGATAATATTTGCCAGTCTCGGAAT
>NZ_BAABFL010000467.1:0-49160 GCF_039540975.1 Kistimonas scapharcae | reverse complement strand
GTTTTGTGCAAAAACTGTACTCTGTTGCCAAAAGTACGGCCAGCTTGCTCACATTCCCAAGGTTAAGCGGGATTTAAGGTATTATTAATTTCGCTTGTTTTTATGGGGATTCCTGACTGATTTCAGCCGTTGTTAATGGGAACAATCCAGCCTGTGAATGGTCAAATGACTGTAATGCCAGTGAGCATCACCCCCCATGTGATGATCCATCACGGGTATTGCACCATACCGTCGGTTATCGGAGCTCCGACGTTTGCTCCGGCTCATCCGTTCCAGGAGGCCGGAGCCTTTTTTATTCAGTCTCAGCCATTATTCGGCATCATCGGCCAGTAACCAAGAATCCAGCCGGGCGGACAGCTCTTCAACGCCGGTGCGCTTGAGGGAGGAAAACAGCTGGATACTCAGCTGATCACCCCATTCTTTCAGATCATTACGGATTTTGATCAGCGTACTCTTGGCGGCGCCAAACTTCAGTTTGTCAGCCTTGGTCAGCAGGATATGGATGGGCATCTGGCTGTCCCGGGCCCAGTCCAGCATGATCTGGTCAAACTCCTTCATGGGATGGCGGATATCCATCAATAACACGACACCGACCAGGCTCTGGCGCTTTTCCAGGTATTCGCCGAGGTGTTTCTGCCAGTCCTGCTTCATGGCGACAGGCACCTTGGCATAGCCGTAGCCGGGCAGATCGACCAGGCGGTGTTCCTCATCAATGGGGAAGAAATTGATCAGCTGGGTGCGTCCCGGCGTCTTACTGGTGCGTGCCAGGCTGCTGGAACCCGTGAGCGTATTCAGGGCACTGGACTTGCCGGCGTTGGAACGACCGGCAAACGCCACTTCCCGGCCGGTATCGGCAGGACACTGGTCCAGCCGCGCGGCACTGGTCTCGTATCGTGTTGTACGATAGTTTAGGCCGGTCATCTGTTCAGACATGAAAAGAACTCATTTACGGTGAAAATCGGTTAATTGACTACCTGCAATCGGCGCGGACACGGATTACCATGTTCTGATTGCAGGGTCGATAGTATATAATGCTGACGCTATAGTGCGAGCCGGTCATAAGCTCAATCACAACGATAAAGGTGTTGCACTGCAGTGGAAGACGGAAAAGCAGCCTGTTCATGCCCGGCATGACAAAGGACAAAACCGGATTTCGCTGTCTGATGAGGCGGATATGAAAATACTAACCAGAAGCGTTCTGCTGATCGCAGCCGGCCTGATGTCCCAGGCGGCGGTTGCCGGACAGACCCCGGAATCCGTATACCAGAAAGCCTGTAAAATCTGTCATGACACGGGTGTGGCCGCGGCGCCCCGGAAGGGCAATGCCGCTGACTGGGAGACCCGGCTGCAGTTGCCGATGGAAACGCTGGTGAACAGCGTCGTCCAGGGCAAGGGGGCGATGCCTCCTAAAGGTATGTGTATGGATTGCACAGCCGAGGATTATGAGGCGGTAATCCGCTATATGTCTGGGCAATAGATCTCTGAATACAGAACGGTAACGCGCTGGATTAGCCGAAAAGCTGGGTTTGCTATGAAAAAAATCATTCTGAGTCTTGTGGTGTCTCTGGGGGTGTCGGGTGTTGTGCAGGCGGGTAGTGGGGATCCGCAGGCAGGCAAGGAAAAAACCGCTGTCTGTGCGGCCTGCCATGGGCCAACCGGTAACAGCATGGCGCCGAATTTCCCCAAATTGGCCGGCCAGGGTGAGGGGTACCTGGTCAAGCAGATCCAGGATATCAAGTCCGGTGAGCGCAAGGTGCTGGAGATGACCGGCATGGTGGACAACCTGTCTGACCAGGATATTGCTGATATTTCAGCTTTCTACGCCAGCCAGGCCGTCAGTGTAGGTCAGGTGGATCCAAAACATATCGCTCTGGGCGCGAAACTGTATCGGGGTGGTGATGTGGATCGGGGGATTCCGGCCTGCTCCAGCTGCCATTCGCCGACCGGTAAGGGCAATAGTCTGGCGAAGTTCCCGCTGTTGTCCGGTCAGCACCCGGATTACATTGGCAAGACACTGCGTGATTTCCGTGAAGGTGACCGTGTGAATGATGGGGATACCAAGATCATGCGTACCATTGCTGAGAAACTCAGCAACAAGGAAATCGATGCGCTGGCCAGCTATATCAATGGTCTGCACTGATCTTCCGGTTGAACCAGAAAGGCGGCTTGAGAGCCGCCTTTTTTGTGCCTGAAATTCACATCCATCGCTCAATGTGGGCACTCTGTCTTATCCGCAAAACGCTGGTGCCTGTTTATTCAGCGTATACGGCACTATTGTTTTGAAAGCTTGTCTATTGTGGACGGAGGTGAATGACATCCTGAGTGGGCCGAGAATGTCGGTACAACAGGTGCCAATACCGATACTTCCGAATATTTCTTTTTGCTATATAGATCACACATAAATACATCATGTTTGGAGCAGTGGAGAATCGTATGCGAAAGCTGTTATGTGGGCTGATCATGGCCATCGGCCTGATGTTTGTTCAGGCCCAGGCGGATGAGTACCGGGCAGGCCAGCAATATAAAGTGCTGAAAGAAGCGGTGTCTGTTGAACAAACGGACGGAAAAATCGAAGTCGATACCATCTTCTGGTATGGCTGCCCCCACTGCTACGATCTGGAAAAGCTGATCCCTGCCTGGAAAAAAACGCTGTCAGCGGATGTGGATGTGGTGAAAACACCGGTTATTTTTGGTCGTCCTTGGCAACCCCATGCGCAGCTTTTCTACACTTTAGAGGAAATGGGATTGGATGAGACCGCCAATACCGCTATTTTCGAAGCCGTCCAGAAGGAAGGCAGGCGGCTGGACAAACCGGCTGACATGGCGGATTTCCTGAATGAGCACTTCAAGGTCAACAAGGAGACATTCCTGAAGACCTATGACTCTTTCGGTGTACGCAACCAGTCCCAGAAGGCGTATGCTAAAGTCCGGGGCGCCCAGCTGATGGGAGTACCCGCCCTGATTATCGACGGACGCTACGTGGTGGATCCACAATCTGCCGGTGGGCTGGAGGAAATGCTCAAGGTCGCCGATGCACTGGTAGAGAAGGTTCGCCGGGAAAAGGCGCCAAAGCAGAAAGCCGCAACAGCCGGTTAAGTCGGTTTTCTGATTCTGGTGTGTTCCGGGAGCCGTACAGACGCAGGTAAAGTCGTTGAATGCTATCCGCGGGCTATTGGCCCACCACAAGACAGGTCGTGGTTTTCATCAGGGGCAGGTGGTTTCCGCCAGCGTTGATGATGCCGTTCAGGATGCGGCCCGGAACACCGTCAAGCTGCTGAGCTTTAATATCCAGGTGGGTATCAATACCCAGCAGTACCGTCACTACCTTACCCGCAGTTGGCAGCATATCCTGCCGACGTCCGCCCGCGTCACCAATCTTGACCAGATTGCCCGTCTGATCAGCCCCTACGATATTGTCGCCATTCAGGAAGCGGATGGCGGCAGCCTGCGCAGCGGGTTTATCAACCAGATTGAATACCTGGCCCATCGAGCCCGTTTCCCTTTCTGGTATCAGCAGCTTAACCGTAACTTGGGGCGGATTGCCCAGCACAGCAATGGCCTGCTGACACGGCAGGAGCCACTGGATCTTGAAGACCATAAGTTGCCTGGCCTCTTGCCGGGCCGTGGAGCGATAGTGACGCGGTTGGGGTCAGTGGACAATCCATTGCTGGTGGTCATGATGCATCTGGCGCTGAGTCAGAGAACCCGGAACAATCAGCTGGCTTATATCCGAGATCTGATTGAAGGCTGTGAGCATGTGATTCTGATGGGGGATATGAATACCCATGCAGAACAACTGATGGGGCACTCACCGCTTAAAGGGAGTGATTTACGGCCTGCGTTATGGAATGACAACACCTTTCCCAGCTGGCGTCCCCGCAAGTCCCTGGATCATATCTTTCTAAGTTCATCCTTGGCGGTTCGGGATTATGGCGTGGTGGATTTTGCCCTTTCTGATCATTTGCCCGTTTCAGTTGAAATAGAGTTACCAGAGGGTTTTTATCTGACAACACCTGTCTGAGGTTGGCTATCTTGATCCTTTAATGCCAAGTATCTTCTTTCAAGATCTTTGAAGTCGTCATCGTCGTAACTGATCTCTTCTCCCCTGTGATCAGGTAAAGTGACTTCACTATCAGAATCTTCTAATGGATCATTATGACGTTTTTGGCGCTTCAGTTGTGGAGCTGCCCAGTCATCATCTTCATATGTTGATTGTTTTTTAATGGCAGGGTTCAGTAGAGTGTATAAATCGTCGGTCAGTGTTTCTTCTGGAATAAATGTATTATTAATCAGTAGGTTGTTGAGGATTGAATCTCTTTCTATTTCATTCGGGATGTTATCGACATTAGTGTTAATATTTTTAATTAACCTGGAGATGGAGTCGTCAAGATTTTTTAATGGGGTGAGTTGGATAGGGCTATAGTTTAATTCTTCCAGTTGGAGCCTTAGTGCCAGTTGGTGATCCCTGATTAAATTCAAATCATTCCATAGTGTTCTTACTGTTTCGACATCAAATTCATTTCCAATGCTTAATAGTGAATGATCAATTCGTCTTTGCTCCAGCATATCTATGTCTGATTTTAGCTGTTGATTTGAATTAATAACCAATCGCCCTTTTTCAGCTGTAGACATCAAGTTCCACTTTTTAAAAAGGGCTCCCTTCGGTCTATCGACAGATGGTTTGAAGCTGCTTTTATGAGGACATCTTGTAGTTAATTCAAGATTTGAGTTATACGACCTATCCATATCATACCATTGTTTATATCAGTAAAACGGGGCTGTTATTGAGACTGATTAGCATGGCAGAAAGTTCCAATATTTCGTATAAATAAACGAAGCTTATTGCATGAATGCATCAGTGTTGTTAGCGTTTCTTACTCTTCACCGTCTTTTATATGGGGTAATGGAGCACGATCAACGCTTGATAATAGCGAGTCAGCGCTTCTATAAGTTTTTAGCCTGGTCGTGGAATCGACACTATGCCGACGTCGCTTCATAACAGGAGAATGGGGTTCATCTTCATCATCACTACTATGCAGCTCCCGAATTGTTAATCCAGGAGTCTCTCTCCAAGGTACACGAGTGTCATAATCCGTTGGCCACATGTCGTCGTCTTCCGCCTCATCATAGGTGTGTCGCATTTGGCTTGTTGAAAATAATGAGCCTGTCTCATCCTCTAACAAGTGATCCTCAGAGAATTGAACTAGTTTTTTTATTTCCCTGTCATAATAAAAATTATTAATTGCTGCATAGACAGGATGAAAATTCTGATCACCACTGGCTATCCATTCGGATAACTGATCATCTGTCGCATGGCTGAAACTGGCCAGTCGTTTGAGGGGGTGGCTAATGTCGAGGCTCTGTTGTGTTTCAAGTTCATAGGCTCTGACGAGATTATGGGCATTGGTAAGAATGGGTCTAGTGATTGTTAAACCAAAATCTTCATAATTATCATCGTAGTGGCCCGCCTCTTCTAAACCTGATAATTGATTGAGTTGATGCTCTAATGCTGTATTTGTTTTTTCGAAACCTATTTTTGGGATATCCGTAAAATCAATAGTGCTATCTGGCCGAATGTTGGTATTTTTAAGAAGTTCTGGTATGGCTTCAAGTTTAAGTTGCATTATTCTTGCTTCAGGTGTGGTTCTATATTTCCCTTCTTTTTCGATTCCATATAATTCTTCTCTTACTCGGGCGCATTCAGTTTGGAAGTATTGATTAAGCCCTCTGATGGGATGATTATCGGTAATCTCATACCCATATTCCTCGAGTTGCACAATGGTTGCATACAGAGTATCAGCAAAGTCCTGAAAGCACTCCCAATATTCCTTGGCAGCATCATCTTCAATAATCTCACCTAGGATCGCTACTCGTCTAGTGTCGAGTGTACGGTATAGATTTGTCAGATTTTCCTGTAAACAATTGTTTGTCAGGATTTCCAGCTGTTCACTGGAAAGATCGCCAAGTAGCGTTCTGCCATCGACTACTGGATCTGACTTCTTCTGAGCAACATAAGATCCATGAAGATGACGTATAGGTGTAAGAAGTTTTTCAATAATCATCATTAACCTCGGTCTGGTGCTTATAATCTACCTGTATTGATTAGTGTTTTTGACAATGATTATCTAATGGAAGTTCCTAAAAAAAGCTGAAAAGTGAGCATGGTAATTATATGCTCACTTTTTATAGTCAGTATTCTTATATGCATTTTTCCGAATAGCGCTAAGTACTGTTTAATTATCCAAAAAGTGCCAAGGCATCATTCAAAAACAGGCTGCCTTTGTCAGTGGGCAGTATTTTTTTATTCTTTATGGTTATTAGGCCAAGTTCTATCGCATGCTCAATTGGCTCGCTAATTTCGTGATAGGGTATCCCTGTTCTGCTACCGAAATAGTCAATATCGACACCATGATGCAGTCGCAGGGCATTCATCATGAATTCAAGGGGCAGATCCTCTTTGATCAGCACTCTGTTGCCGGCTTCAAAGGGCTTGGCAGGATTGAGGTAATCCGCCGGTAACCGGGTCTTCCAGTTTCGTAGGATTACGCCCTCTTCCAGCAAGGTGAGCTTGCCATGGGCTCCGGCGCCGATCCCGATGTAATCGCCAAATTGCCAGTAATTCAGGTTGTGTCGGGATTGGCGGCCCGGTTGGCTGTAAGCGGAAATTTCATATTGCTGATAGCCGGATTCTGCGAGCAGTGCCTGACCCGCTTCCTGAATATCCCAAAGGGTGTCATCTTCCGGCAAGGCCGGCGGCTTTGAGTAAAAGACGGTATTGGGTTCAATGGTCAGCTGGTACCACGAGAGGTGTGTCGGTTTGAGCGCAAGGGCGGTTTTCAGGTCAAAGAGGGCATCGTCCTGGCTTTGATTGGGCAGACCATGCATAAGGTCCAGATTGATATTGGTAAAACCGGCAGCAAACGCCATTCCCACCGCACGTTGAGCTTCTTCTCCATGATGAATACGGCCAAGCTTTTTCAGCTTGTCATCCTGAAAACTCTGGATACCGATAGACAGCCGGTTAATACCGGTTTGCCGGAACCCAGTGAACTTGTCCTGCTCAAACGTTCCGGGGTTCGCTTCAAGGGTGATTTCGATCTCGTCGCTGAAATCGATATGCTGGCGCAGCCCGGAAAACAGTCGCTCGTAGGCACTGGGGGATAGCAGGCTCGGGGTGCCGCCACCGATGAATATACTGTGCAGGGTTCTGCCCTGAATCGCATTCAGAGAGGTTTCAAAATCCTGCAGTAGCGCGTTTACATAGTCCCTTTCCGGCAGCTCGCCTTTGGCTGTATGGGAGTTGAAGTCGCAGTAGGGACACTTTTGGATGCACCATGGAACATGAACGTAGAGACTGAGAGGAGGAAGGGTCAGCAAATTGGTTACCGCCAGCAATAACAGGGACTGAAATCATAAGGGACGGGCACGCCGGACACTATGACCAGCGTGCGCAGAGGATTATGCCGTGAGCTTTTCTGCCAGCTGCCGCATGGCCATCGCGCGGTGGCTCTGGCTGTTTTTCTGCTCCGGTGTCAGTTCGGCTGCCGTGCTGTGCATGCCGGGCACGAAGAAGACCGGATCATAACCGAAGCCATGATCACCCCGGGGTTCTTCGATGATATAGCCTTCCCAGGTACCCTGACAGATCAACGGCGTCGGATCATTGGCATGGCGCAGGTAGACCAGCAGGCACTGGAAACGTGCTGTTCGTTCAGAGACGGGCAATCCCTGGAGTGCTTTGAGCAGCTTTTCAATATTGTCCGCATCCGAGGCATTCTCACCAGAATAGCGACTGGAGTATATGCCGGGTGCGCCATTCAGAGCGTCGACTTCCAGTCCGGAATCATCTGCAATAACCGGCAGACCAGAGGCTTCCGCCGCCGCCCGTGCCTTGAGAATCGCGTTTTCGACGAACGTCAGCCCGGTTTCTTCCACACCCGTGACCCCGAACTGCTTCTGGGTCAGCATCTTGATGTTATGGGCGCCCAGCAGGTGCTGGAACTCCGCCAGCTTGCCGTGGTTGCCGGTGGCGAGGACGATCTGTCGAATCTCTGAGGACATGGATGCTGTCAGCCTTCGTAGAATGTTCGTGAGAAGCGGACGGTCATCGGGCCGCCGTCCTCCTGCTCGGGTGTCACCGTCACGGTGAACCGCAACAGCTCTTCATTGATGAAACGGAACGGCGCCAGGTAGTAGACCGCTTCCCCTTCATCAATCAACCGGAAGGTCAGGGCTTCTTTCTGCTGTAACAGGTTGACCGCCTCGCCTTTGATGTCTGCCTTAACCGGCTTGCCCTTGTAGTGTACGGCGATATTGACCAGCCCGGTACGTTTGTCACGTGTCAGAGCATAGCTCTTTGCGACCTGGGGTGTCACAAATGTACTGTTGAATGGGGAGTAATGAATTACGTAATCGCCGAACCGTTTTGTCGACGCCGGTTCACTGGCAACCGCTGTGTTGAGGGACAGGAGCAGAGACAGGAACAGCAGGGATGAGCGTACAGGTCGCATCAGGCAGCCTCGTTGTGTCGACACAGGTGATAGATGGCAATTTCGCCAAACAGGTTCGGCATGGCACGGCCCAGTGCCGGGCTTTCATGCTCCCGGTTGGCCACCAGGCGGTTGAGAATCTTCAGGTTGCTCTTGCGGCAGAGATCCTCGAAATCCCGGAAGGTGCAAAAATGGATGTTCGGGGTGTCATACCAGGTGTAGGGCATGAACTTGGAGACCGGCATTTTCCCCCGCAGGGTCAGATGGGTTCGGCAGCGCCAGTGGCCGAAGTTGGGAAAGGTGACGATGCATTCCTTCCCAACCCGCAGCATTTCCTCCAGCACCAGGTGCGGAAAACGCATCACCTGCAGGGCCTGGGTCATGATCACGGTATCAAAGGTGTTATCACCAAAGTTCTTGAGCCCGTGATCCAGATTTTGCTCAATCACATTCACCCCTTTGGTGATGCAGGCCTGGATATTCTCCGGATTGATTTCCAGCCCGTAGCCCTGCACGTTGTGGCTGGTGGTCAGCTGGTTTAACAGGGCGCCATCACCACAGGCCAGATCCAGTACCCGACTTTGGGGCTTGATCCAGTGCTGTATGAGTTCAAAGTCCTTACGCATCAGCAGACCTCCTCAGCGATACGTCCCAGATAAGCCTGCAGGGTGTCCATGTAGCGGGGAATGGCCATCAGAAAAGCATCGTGCCCCTGGGGTGCATCGACTTCCAGATAGGAAACCGGCTTTTTAGCGGCCAGCAAGGCATTCACAATTTCCCGGGAGCGATCAGGCGCAAAGCGCCAGTCTGTTGAAAAAGACAGTACCAGGAAGCGGGCCGTGGTGTTTTCCAGCGCTTTGACCAGGTCATGATCAAACCGGGCGGCGGGATCGAAGTAATCCAGTGCCTTGGTCATCAGGAGATAACTGTTGGCGTCGAACCGGCCAGAGAAGGCTTCGCCCTGGTAACGCAGGTAACTTTCCACCTGGAACTCCGCGCCGAAGTCGAAGTTGATCTTGTCCTGTTTGAGTTCCCGGCCGAACTTGGCGCCCATGGCGTCATCGGACAAATAGGTGATATGGCCGACCATGCGTGCCAGCATCAGCCCATTTTTGGGAATGACGCCCTGTTCCTGGTAATGACCATCATGGAAGTTTTCATCGCTCATGATGGCGCGGCGGGCCACTTCATTGAAGGCAATGTTCTGGGCAGACAGTTTCGGTGCTGATGCAATAACGACGGCATGGCAAAGCCGTTCCGGATAACGGATTGTCCACTCCAGCACCTGCATACCACCAAGGCTGCCGCCAACCACTGCCGCCCACTGCTGAATGCCCAGCTGATCGGCCAGGCGCGCCTGGCTGTCTACCCAGTCATCCACAGTCACCACCGGAAAAGTGGGACCCCAGGGGCGGCCTGTTTCCGGATTGATGCTGGTGGGACCGGTGCTGCCATGACAGCCACCCAGATTATTCAGGCAGACGACAAAGAAAGTATTGGTATCAATGGGTTTGCCCGGGCCGATGGCGGTATCCCACCAACCGGGTTTGCGGTCTTCGGGGGAGTGGTAACCGGCCGCATGATGATTGCCGCTCAATGCATGGCAGATCAGGATAGCGTTGGATGAATCGACATTGAGTTCGCCATAGGTTTCGATCATCAGATCAAACTGCGGCAGAACTCGGCCACAACGCAGGTGCAGGGGATCGGCAAAGTGCAGCTTGCGCGGCTCGACGAGTCCCACGGAATCTTCAGGCAGACTGCGGACAGGGGGCGCATCCCGCTGCTCGGCGGCAACATCTGTCATGGCGAATTTGTTCGAATTATTGCAGGTTTGGCAAGTCTAAAGGAGCCGGGATGGCGGGTCTAGCCGCCAAAGAGTATCTGGTTCAGGTAACGTCCTGGTGCAAGCGTGCCCACACCGGCGCCGACCAGACCGATATAGGCACCGATAGAATAATACTTATGTTGTTTAATTCGGTGCCGCCAGGCGGCAAGCGTAGAAATGATCACACAAATGATGATCCACGCTGACAGGATATGAATAGGGCCAAAACTGAGCCAGAGAGGCATGAAGCTTTTTATCCAGAAAGACGACAGTGCTGTTATTAACATCGCAATCATCCAGGAACGGCCAAGGTAACGATGCTGTTGGATTCCTTTAGGGAAAGCCAGCTGTAAACCACCGACGACAATGGCATAGACGGCGGCCACAAGGTGTATTGCGATGGGCGTATTCATTGTCTTTTGAGACTATCACGGTAGATGATAAAGCATAGCCTGAAGCAGACTATTGGTATGCCATTCGTGGCGTGATGGCCTGATCAGGCCATCACGGGGCGCTCATGGAGAACCACCACATTGCTGGATTTGGTAGGACTGATTCGCTGTCGGGTATTTTTTAGAATATGGTCAATTTTTACCAGCTGATGCTCGGTATCCGCCAGAAACTCATCCAGTTTGCCCAATAGCTGCTTGCGGTTGGCGTTGTCCCTGTTGAGGCTTTTTAGCTGTACCAGTTGCCGCTCCAGCAACTGTTTTTGTTCCAGAGCGTGCTGGGTCAATGGTAACAGCGCCTGATCTGCCCATTGCCCGGTATCCGTTTCTATGCGCTCATGCAGGGCAATCACTTCGCGTACCAGCGTATTAAAGAATCGTCGTATAACGAGGTGCTGCTCGGTTAATACAGTACTGAGTCGTTTACCGAAATGGTCTGCTTTGATTCTGATGGCGTTTAGCTCTTTCAGATAATCGTCTGTCAGAAACAGCGTTGGATAAAGCGTATGACCGTCAGCATCGGCATGCCGTTCATAGATAGACTGAACCAGCCGGTTTGCCAGCCGTGCCTCAATGCTGAGCTGATGAATATCATCCTGCACATAGAGGAAGAAACGGGTGATGGTCTGGTTAATACCAACCGTGGTCAGACTCTTTAACAGGAGTGTGTGGACTTTCCTGACACGCTCCTGAAACAGGTCGGTACGGCAGGCTCTAATCAGTGCCCTGCCCTGCTGCTGTACCAGCCGACGACTGGATTTTAACGCCAGAAGCCGTTTGTGGTGCTGGTTATACTGGATACGTGTTTGCTCTGTGAGTTCTGCAACCAGTAGCTGATCATCCTTACGGCTACCGTTGAGCTGCCGCTGTCGGGTATAAAGATCCTGAAGACGCTTTTCCAGTAGTTGACGGCTGTTGTCCAGCAGATGGTGCAGATCATTGACGACACAGCCCTCCAGCAACTGCTCCTGGTGATGAATCAACTCCTGACTGAGCAGGTGCTCCAGTGTTTCTATGCCGCTGCTGGTGACGAGTGCCGGACGCCCTTTCAGTTTGCCGGTCAGCGCCCGACGGGCACTGACAGCGATGATCTCATCGGGTCGAAGGCCAAGCTGACGGGCGGACGTGTCCAGAATAGCGGATCGAATATCCTGTTGCTGGGTTGGAGTGAGCAGCTCATCATCCAGCAAATCAATCTTGTTCAGCACAGCAAACAGGCTGGAGGGACGGTTTTGCTGGATGGTTTGGATTGGATCCTGCCAGATGGCCATATCGCTGGCAGTGACGCCGGTATCTGCGCTTAGTAAGTAAATAATGGCGTCAGCCGAAGGCAACATGTTCAGTGTTAGCTCCGGTTCCAGGCCCAGGGCATTCAGGCCCGGGGTGTCCAGAATACGAATACCCTTGCTCAGCAAAGGATGATCAATATTGATCAGGGCGTGTCGCCACGCAGGGATTTTTACACAGCCGTTATCTGCTTTGCTGAACTGCAGGTGTTCGGGTTCAAATCCCAGCTGAAGGGCTTTCTCTTCAGTCACGTCGAGGGTTTCTGCCACCCGTGCGAGAGCCACGCCCAATGCGTCTGTATCTTCCGTTGGCAGGGGTATTTCGTGCCATTGGTCGTGGGAATGCTGTAATTCTGCGAGGGACGTTGCCTGTAACCGGGTTGTTATTGGCAGCAGTCGGATTGAGGTCGGTTTTCCCGGCTCATGGAAGAGCTCGGTTGGGCACATGGTGGTGCGACCGGCACAGGAGGGCAACATTCGGGCGTGTTGGTTGCCGAAAAACAGGGCGTTGATCAGTTCGGTTTTACCCCGGGAGAACTCACCGACAAAGGCTATCGTGATGGTTTTACGGCGCAGGCTCTCATTGGCCTGAGACAGCCGACGATCCAGCTCAGGTGTCAGCAGGTGGTTATGAACCAACCAGGATTGATAGCGGGTGACCTGGGCCAGTAAATGCTGTTTCCAGTCAATAAAGGCGTCAAACTGTGATTCCAGTCTTCCCATGACGCGATCCCCCTCACCCTCAGGCAGGCTGCATAGTTATTGTTCGTGCGCAGATAGCGGGCACGATTATATAGTGATAATCCGAGGGAGGCTAACTATGTGGTCAGGATTGGTTTTGAGAACAATAAAAACCCGTAGGACAGCTACGGGTTTTTGAAGACGCCAATGTTTCGAAGGCTTTATAAACCGGGAAGCCCAGGAATAATGGCGGGTAGTGCATTCTTGATCATGACGATCAGGATAACGAGTACCATCAGGGAGAAATCCAGTCCGCCCACCGGGGGAATCACACGGCGGATACGACTGCTTAGTGGTTCGGTCAGTTGATGCAGCAGGATCAGTGCCGGGTTATAACTGCCGGGTGCCACCCAACTGGCGATAGCGATGATGATCAGGCTGAACATGTAAATATTCAGCAGGGTATTTAGCAGCTTGAAGATCGAAATCGCCAGTACCTGCCCCACCGGGATCACCGAGGGAATGTAGCCGTGAATGCCAAGTAATAGGTAGACAATCACGATCTGAACCAGCAGAGCCAGGATCAGAGCCGCGACATCCATACCCTTGAAACCGGGAATCAGGCGGCGCAACGGGTTCAGTAAAGGCCCCGTGACCTTCACGATGGCCTGGGAGATGGGATTGTAGAAATCCGCCCGTACCAGTTGCAGCAGAAAGCGGATCAGCACAGCCATAACAAACAGGCTGCCGATGGTTTCCACCAGGAATGATAGGGAGCTGGTCAATGGTGACATGTAATCGGTAACTCTTCAGTAGTCCGGATTTTCACACTATGGGGGTGCTGCAACCGAGTTGCAACAGCCCTGCCTTAATCTTATCCACCGTTAACACGGATGGAAACGTCAGTCCTGTTTGGCCAGCTCCCGAGAACGTCGCTCGGCCGCATCAAGGGCAGACTGTACCAGTGTACGGAATTCGCCTTGCTCAAACGTATTGATGGCTTGCTCGGTGGTACCGCCGGGGGAAGTAACGCGGCGACGCAGCTCGGCGGCCTCGACATCCCCTTCGGTTGCCATACGTGCTGCGCCGAGTGCTGTCTGCAGTGTCAGCGCCGTGGCTGTCTCTGGTGGCAGACCCAGTTGTTTGCCAGCATTGATCATGGATTCCATCAGCAGGAAGAAGTAGGCCGGGCCACTGCCTGATAGCGCTGTAACGGCATCAATGGCGCTTTCTGAATCCAGCCACTGGCTGATACCGACGGCATTCATGACAGTCTCCGCCAAAGTTTTTTGTGCTTCTGATACCTGTGGGTTGGCATACAGTCCGCTGGCACCGCAGCCAACCAGTGCCGGCGTGTTTGGCATGCAGCGGATAATGGGGAGATTGCCGCCACTCCAGTCATTGAGGCTATCGATGGTGATGCCGGCAGCAATAGAGACCAGCATGGGCATGGCATCCTGCAGCGCTGGCGCCAGCTCTGTCACTACGGGTTTCATGACCTGCGGTTTGACCGCGAGAATCACCACATCTGCTTCCCGTACGGCGTCGCTGTTGTTTTCGGCAATCTTGATACCAAACCGTGCTTTCAGCAACTGAAGCGTCTCCAGACCCGGATCAGAAGCGATAATACGCTCAGGATCATAGCCATTGCTGATCAATCCACCGATAATGCTGCCAGCCATGTTGCCGGCGCCGATAAAAGCCAGTGTTGCTGTGGTCATGCTGTTGTTCCGGTTTGGTGTTAATTATGCCGTCAGGAATTACGAATAATCCCGTGCGCCAAACAGTGCGGTGCCAATGCGTACCATCGTAGCGCCCTCTTCTATTGCGGCCTCCAGGTCGTTGCTCATTCCCATGGACAAGGTATCCAGCGCTTGCTCAGGCCAGCGGTCCTGAAGCGTTGCCAGTAATGCTGACATGGCCCGGAATGCGGCATGTTGGGCTGCCGGATCATCCGTGGGTATGGGGATCGCCATCAGGCCACGCAATGCCAGGTTGGGTAGCGTCACGATCTCTGCCGCCAGGGATTGGGCATCTTCCGGCGAAACACCGGATTTGGTGTCTTCATCACTGATATTCACCTGAATGCAGATGTTCAGTGGTGGCAGATGCCCTGGCCGCTGTTCGCTCAGGCGCTGGGCGATTTTCAGGCGGTCGACGCTGTGCACCCAATCGAAGTGCTCTGCGACGGCACGGGTTTTGTTGGACTGCAGAGGGCCGATAAAGTGCCAGCAAATATCGACAAGATCCTGAAGGGCCTGAATCTTGTCGATACCCTCCTGCACATAGTTCTCACCGAAATCCCGCTGACCGGTATGCCAGGCTTCGCGCACCAGACGGGCAGGCTTGGTTTTGCTGACCGCCAGAAGTTTGACAGCGCCGGCTCTTCCACAGGCGTTTTCTGCGGCATGAATCCGGTCACGGACCTGTTGAAATTGGGTTTCAATTGCAGACATGGCTATGTAATGATACTTCCCGTCTTTGCCGGGTACGGCTGAAAACCGCAAGAATACCACCACCTGTGTGGAAAGAAGAATCAGGCCGTGACCTAGCTATTCTTAAAAGAAGACTGCAGGCGCAATGCTTCAATGCGTCTGGCCAGAGAATAACAAGACCCCGGGGGGAGTCATGGACATTACCGAGCTGCTGGCGTTTGGTACCAAACAGGGCGCGTCCGACCTGCATCTGTCTGCAGGCCTGCCGCCCATGATTCGTATCGACGGCGATGTGCGCCGGATCAACCTGCCTGCCATGGACCATAAACAGGTGCATGGCCTGATCTACGACATCATGAATGATAAACAGCGTAAGGACTATGAAGAGTACCTTGAGACGGATTTTTCCTTCGAGGTACCGGGTGTGGCCCGTTTCCGGGTTAACGCCTTCAACCATGGTCGAGGCGCTGGTGCTGTATTCCGGACCATTCCCAGTAAAGTGCTTTCCATGGATGAGTTGGGCATGGGGCAGATTTTCAAGGATATTTCAGTCCTTCCTCGAGGACTTTGTCTGGTGACCGGGCCAACCGGTTCCGGTAAGTCCACCACATTGGCGGCAATGCTGGATTATGTGAATGAAAACAAATACGGCCATATCCTGACGGTGGAAGATCCGGTCGAATTTGTTCATGAGTCAAAAAAATGCCTGGTTAACCAGCGGGAAGTCCACAGGGATACCCTGGGATTTGATGCGGCACTCCGTTCTGCGCTGCGGGAAGATCCCGATATTATCCTGGTGGGTGAGATGCGGGACCTGGAAACCATCCGTCTGGCCCTGACCGCGGCGGAAACCGGGCATATGGTCTTTGGCACCCTGCATACAACGTCAGCCGCCAAGACGATTGACCGTATCGTCGACGTATTCCCCGGTGAGGAGAAGGCGATGGTGCGTTCCATGTTGTCGGAATCCCTGCAGGCGGTTGTCTCCCAGGCACTGCTGAAGAAGATTGGTGGTGGCCGAGTTGCTGCGCATGAAATCATGATCGGCACCCCCGCGATACGGAACCTGATTCGCGAGGACAAAATAGCCCAGATGTATTCCGCGATTCAGACCGGGGGTAACCTTGGTATGCAAACGCTGGATGGATGTCTCAAGAATCTGCTCCAGAAAGGGATTATCACCCGGGAAGCTGCGCGTTCGAAGGCGAAGAATCCAGACGATTTTTAATGCACAGTCCACACATAAAGCGAGATACGTGAATGAGCCATATGGATCTCAACCCCTTGCTGAAGCTGATGGTGGATAAGCGCGCCTCGGATCTGTTTATCACCGCTGGCATGCCGCCTTGCATGAAAGTGGCGGGCAAGATTATACCGGTCACCAAAAACCCCATGTCGCCTGAGAAGTCTATGGAGACGGTGCTCGGTGTCATGAGTGAGAAGCAACAGAAAGAATTTCACACCAATCACGAATGTAATTTTGCGATCAATGCCAGTGGCATCGGGCGGTTTCGGGTCAGTGCCTTCTATCAGCGCAATCTGGCAGGTATGGTGCTGCGCCGGATTGAGACCAAGATTCCAACGGTGGAGGAACTGGGTGTCCCGGAAGTCATAAACCAGCTGGCGATGACCAAACGTGGGCTGATTATCTTTGTTGGTGCCACGGGGCATGGTAAGTCCTCGTCACTGGCGGCGATGATTGGACACCGGAATGAAAACAGCCATGGCCACATCATTTCCATCGAGGATCCGATTGAATTTATCCATCAGCATAAGGGGTGCATTGTCACCCAGCGCGAAGTGGGTATTGATACGGAATCCTTTGAAGTCGCGCTGAAGAATACCCTGCGGCAGGCGCCGGATGTCATCATGATCGGCGAGGTGCGGACGCGGGATACCATGAACTACGCGGTTACATTCGCAGAGACCGGCCACTTATGTCTGGCGACCTTGCATGCGAACAATGCCAACCAGGCGCTTGATCGGATTATTCACTTTTTCCCATCGGACCAGCATCAGCAGGTCTGGAATGATCTTGCTCTCAACCTCAAGGCAATTATTGCCCAGCAACTGGTCAAAACCCCTGATGGCAAAGGGCGTAAAGCTGCTACGGAGATTCTGATCAATACGCCACTCGCCGCAGATATGATCCGTAAAGGAAATGTTCACGAACTGAAAGGGCTGATGGCGCGGTCGAATGAAGTGGGGATGCACACCTTCGATCAGTCATTGTATGAACTGTATAACAATGGCGAAATCACCTATGAAGATGCCATTGCCCATGCAGATTCTGCCAACGATCTCCGGCTGATGATCAAGCTGGGTTCAGAAACGGATGCCGAGCATCTGAACTCTATGTCTAGCGGTCTTACCATTGAGGATGATGGTGAATCTCATTAAGTCGATCAGGCACCCACCCGGGTAGTGTCATGATCCGGGTGTTGCTCTGATCAACCAGCAGGCGTTGGCGGGATCATTCATCCAACTCTCCAGAATCATTTGTGCCGCCATGCTGTCAACAGGGTTGTCGCCGTAGCTGCCGGTATGACCCAGTCTTCCTGCCCACTCTTTTGCTTCATACGTGCTCAATCGCTCATCTGCCGCATGCCAGGCTTTACCGAATCGACCGTAAAGACGGTTGCCGAATTTGCGGGCTCGTTGTGACATCTCTGATTCTGTGCCGTCCATATTCAATGGCATGCCAATGACGAAAGCATCGGGTTGCCACTCATCAATCAGGCGCTTCACCTGTTGCCAGTCAGGGATACCGTCACGGGCTTTCAGGCCCGGTAAGGCGGTTGCGGTGCCAGTCACGGACTGGCCGATGGCAACACCGATGTTGCGGGTGCCGTAGTCAAATGCCATCAGAGTTCTTGCGGGTTCTGCTTTCATGGGTCACGTATAGCCGTGGATTAAGCGCGGATTATATGACAGACCGGTCATCTGTGCTGCGCAATGTCAGATTACAGCTATGCTGGTGGTTCAACTGCGTTATTTCTCTCCTTTCGTCCCAGGTTGTTATAGAGGTACGGATTATGGACAACCATGAATTTATTATCCGAGAACTGCTGGAAATGGGTGTGGATGTCACGCCCGGCTACCCGTTTGCCGCCTGCTTTGTGGATGCAGCTGATCGGGTCGTGGTAACGGCCTGTAGCGCCTGTCACATCAGTCCGCTCTATACCGCAGAGGCATTGGCGGTGCATATGCTATGTACCCGTTACAGCGCCCGGGATGGGCAGGCGTTAACGCTGTTCTCAACCGCCTTGCCGGAGCCGGTTGGGTTAGGTGCGATTCATTGGGCCAATGTGATGGGCTACAACATTAATCAGGTTATTTATGGCGCTTCACGGGAAACGATCAGCCATATCTGGGGTGGTGATAAGGAAGTGGCATGCTCTGAGCTGATCGGGCAGTTAAAATCATCAGGTATCGAGATTACAGGCCCGGTTATAGAAGATGAATGCCGCAATGTCTTTGAGATGGGTAAGGGGCTGATTGATGGTGGAGAGTGTCCGGTACTATCACTGGAACTGGAAGATTTTTGGATGGCCGGAGACTGGTTGGATCTGGATATTGAATAACATCAAGTCGTCTTCAGGCATGCCCTGCTTCATGACTGAGTAAGTCAAGGTTCACACCAATCTTTGCGGCGGCCTTGATCAGGCGCTGGTCAATGGGGGTATTGAAAAGAATATCGGTATCTGCCGGGCAGGTGAGCCAGGTATTTTGCGAGATTTCCTGCTCCAGCTGGCCGGCGCCCCAACCGGCATAGCCCAATGCTATCAATGCCATGTCTGGCCCATCGCCTTCTGAAATGGCTTGCAGAATATCACGGGACGTCGCCAGTGACAGAGTGTCTGTTACCGGCATGGTGGCGTTCCAGCGTCTGTTATCGCGACTGTGAAGGATGAAACCGTGCTCAATGTCCACCGGGCCGCCGGCGAAAACCGTATCGTGGAAATGGGATGAGCCGGGTGAGATGGTGATATCGATATGCATGAGCACATCCCCTAAACAGAGACTGGTTGGACGGTTGATGACCAATCCCATTGCACCCTGTTCATTATGTTCACAAAGATAGGTCAGGGTGCCGCTGAAATTCGGATCAGCCAACTGCGGCATGGAGATCAGAAAATGGTGACGCAGGCTGTTACCCGTTGACTGATTCATGGGGTGTATCCTGGTGATGAGTGAACCGCCTGCAGCAGGAAAGGGCGTTTAGCCGCTGTATATCCGGTCACCGGGTTCGAAGCGCCAGGTCCGGATGATTTCGATGATATCCTTCTCCCGCAGATCGTCAGGGAATGGGGCAAAAGGCGCGGCCAGCTCAACGATTCGGATAGCGGCATCATCCAGAACCTTATGACCGGAAGAGCGCAGAACCTCTATTTTGTTCAGGGTACCGTCCCGGTTGATCTGGACAGCCAGTTCCAGCTGGCCATACAGTTTCTTGCTGCGAGCAGACTCAGGATAGTTGATATTACCGATCCGCATGACTTTCTTGCGCCAGGCTTCCATATACCAGACGCCGTCGCTCTGCCGTGTTGACGCGGCATTGAGGCGCAGGATGCGGGGGCGCTTGGCATAGGCGTTGCGCTGCTCATAGAACTCTGCTTCCAGGCTGGCGATTTCAGCGCGTAAATCGATTTTTGGGCGGGGTGTGTTATTTTCCCTGATGGGGCTTTCTTTCTGCTTACCGGCGCCCTCTTTGATACGTTGATTCGAAACGGCAGCGGTCACCTTGCGGGAGGTGTCTAGCGTTTGTCTCTGTTGCTGCTCGGTTTGCTCCCGTAGTTCCACTTTTCGGATCTCATTATCCTGCACTGGTGCTTGCAGCTGATCGCTGGACGGGCGGGCTGCTTCTTCCAGGCTACCGCTGCCTTCCTGGTTGACCTGAGCCAGGTAATCCGCCTTTTCCGGCGCTTTTTCACTCTGGAAGCTGGCCAGTGTCACCTCAATGGTTTTGGCGGGTTCGGGATTGTCGTGCAGCGTGAAGCCTACGCCAAGAATGATGAGCGCATGCAGGGCGACTGCCAGGAGCAGGGTAAAGCTTAATCGGTCTGCTGTTGTGACCGGTGCCGTTGCTTGTGCCATGTTTGGTGGACTTGTCTTGTTATCCATACCCCGGGGATCAGGGTTACTGCAGTGACTTTCACTCTGCCAACATCAACCGGAAAAGTCCATGAAGCGTGTGCCGGAGTATGACAGGCTAAGCATTTTATTGTTCTCTATCTGGCATCGATTAGGATGCCAGACAGTCTGATACATCCGGCCAGTTATCGTTTCTCGGCAATTTTATCCATCAGCATGTCGGCAATGCTGATATCGAACTGGGTATCCAGCTCCCGGATACAGGTTGGGCTGGTGACGTTGATCTCGGTGAGATAATCACCAATCACATCCAGCCCGACAAACAGTAACCCCTTTTCTTTCAA
Organism: Kistimonas scapharcae; assembly: GCF_039540975.1. Lineage (NCBI taxonomy): Bacteria > Pseudomonadati > Pseudomonadota > Gammaproteobacteria > Oceanospirillales > Endozoicomonadaceae > Kistimonas > Kistimonas scapharcae. The sequence goes on along the minus strand of NZ_BAABFL010000467.1, from coordinate 28,554 downwards.
TACTGGGCCGACCTGCCCGGCAATCCAGCGATCCCGGTCAGAGAGTGGCTGTCCTACACCACTGCCGCCAGCGGCCAGGTTGCCCCGGGTTTCGCCTTCGGCCGGAATCCGCGCCAGTGCGTAAGGTACCGGTTCCCCGTCAATCATCAGGATTCGCTTGTCGCCTTGCTTGATCTCGGGAATGAACTTCTGCGCCATGATCTGGCATTGGCCCCGTTCGGTCAGGGTTTCCAGAATGACGCTGACATTGGGGTCATCGGCTTTGACCCGAAAGATGGAAGTGCCACCCATACCATCAAGCGGTTTGAAAATGACATCCTGGTGGCGTGCGGCGAATTCCCGCAGGCGATTCATGTCGCGGCTGACCATGCAGTCGGTACAGCATTGTGGAAACAGGGTTGCGAAGAATTTCTCGTTATAGTCCCGCAGACTCTGGGGCTTATTAACGATCAGGGTGCCGGCGCGTTCCGCCTGTTCCAGCAGGTAGGTGCTGTAGATGAACTCGTTATCAAACGGTGGATCCTTACGCATCAGGATCACATCCAGCTCGGCCAGTTCACGGATCGTTGCCGGTTCCAGCGTGAACCAGTCTTCCGGATCAGCCCTGACAGTCAGCTCACTCATCGACGCCTGTGCGACGCCATTTTCCTGGAACAAGTCGCCCTGCTCCATGTAAAACAGTTGCCAGCCCCGTTTCTGGGCGGCCAGCAGCATGGCCAGGGAGCTGTCTTTCTTGTAACTGATGGCGGCAATAGGATCCATCACAATGCCGAGCTTAATGGTCATTCCGATTCTCTGTGCAGATAATGGATGGCGGCATTGTATCAGATGTACAGGCTTACAGAGCCCCTGTTTCGGGCTTTTGTTTCTCCCTCTTTCCGGTTCTTGTCGCCGGATGGGGAATTTGTATTTACCGTGATGAGGTCGGTAGAATGCCGTAGTAATGTGTGATAAAAAGTGGCTTCTACGCCGCAAGGCAGACAATAACAAGAAGCATGGCAGATGCACTGACCCGGTAGGGAAGGGCCAAGAATGAGCGATAACTTTGAGAATCTGCGGATAATGGTCATTGATGACAGCAAGACCATCCGCCGTACTGCAGAAACGCTGCTCAAGAAGGTCGGCTGCGATGTTGTCACCGCCATTGACGGCTTTGACGCGCTGGCCAAGATTGCCGATACCCGCCCGCATATCATCTTTGTCGATATCATGATGCCCCGCCTCGATGGCTACCAGACCTGTGCCCTGATCAAGAACAACAGCACTTTCAAAGGCACACCGGTCATTATGCTGTCGAGTAAAGACGGGCTGTTTGACAAGGCCAAGGGGCGCATTGTCGGCTCAGACAAGTACCTGACAAAACCGTTCAGCAAGGACGAATTGCTGGATGCGATACGGGAATATCGACCGGCCGCATAACGTATAAAAGCGATGAATACAGTCAGGGCCAGACTGTTGTGATAACGAATAAGCAAGCGCATCCCAATCAGTTTATGGGAATGCGTGAAGAAACACTGGGGGAACCATGGCGCGAGTACTGATTGTTGATGACTCTCCAACAGAAACAGCGATTCTGGAAAAAGTCCTGAAAGCGAATGGGCATGAAGTGCTCAAGGCGGACAATGGTGCGGATGGCGTTGCCCTGTGCCGGGCCGAAAAGCCGGATGCGGTGTTGATGGATATTGTTATGCCCGGTCTGAATGGTTTCCAGGCGACGCGCCAGCTGTCACGGGATCAGGCAACCAGCCATATCCCGGTCATTATTGTGACCACCAAGGATCAGGAAACGGACCGGGTCTGGGGTGAGCGCCAGGGCGCCAAGGGCTATCTGACCAAACCGGTGGATGCTTCCAATCTGATCAAGAAGCTGAATGACGTCATGGTCGCGTGAAGCGGCTCCTCACATGCAGGTTGACATGATAACGATAACAAACGTGCAAACCGTGCATCTCTCTTACTCTCCCTGCCCTGTGCAGGGTTTCGTGGTTTCGGACGGACGGGGTCTGGTATGAGTACACCGTTTGAGCTGTTGCTTGACCTTGATCAGCGTGCCCGCGCCAACAGTGATGGTCTGCCTGCCCAGCAGGACCTGAAACAGTACTGGAGTGGTGTGGGTTTCTCACTGGCCGGCGAGCGCTGTGTGGCGCCTCTGTCAGAGGTGGCTGAAATTCTTCACGTGCCAGACAGCATAACGCTGGTGCCCGGGGTGAAATCCTGGATGAAAGGCGTTGCCAATAGCCGGGGACGTTTGTTGCCCGTGATGGATCTGGGTGAGTTTCTGGGACTTGAGCCTTCGTCTGCCAGTACCACCCGTCGCATCCTGGTGCTTGAACAGGGTGACTTGATCTGCGGCCTGATTGTCGATGGCGTTCAGGGCATGCAGCATTTTGAAGCAGATACTTTTTCTGACTGTATACCGGCCAGTACGTCGGAGGCACTGCAGCCATTCCTGGCGGGCAGCTACCAGCGGGAAGCGTCCTACCTGGTGTTCAGTCTTCTCACGCTGGCAGAGCATGCCAGTTTCATGCAGGTGGCGCTGGAGACGGCCTGACAGTCGGACAGTGTCGAGTGTCTCTGGGGAATGGCTCTGTAGAGCCCTGACTGAATAAAGCAAGAACAATGACTTCCAGGCCAGCGGGGGCCAGAGAGAAATGAAAGGCAAAGCAAAAGCAGCAAGCGGATCGCAGACAAACGGTGTCATCCTGACCCTGTTTGTTGTGTTGTTCCTGTCATTGGTTGCGATGATTGGGGCGTTCTGGCTGATCAACAAACAGTCGACACAGGACAAGGAATACATCGCACACGCGGGTGAATTGCGGGTTCTGTCGCAGCAGATAGCGAAGAACGCCACGGAAGCCGTATCGGGTAAATCCGAAGCCTTCCCGTTGCTCAAGCGGGCGCGGGATGAATTCCAGCGACGTTACAACTATCTGCACGCTGGCGATCCATCCATGGGGCTGCCTGCTGCCAGTGGCCAGTCTCCGGTGGTTGCTGAGCAGATGCAGGGCGTTACCGCAACCTGGAACCGTGTTCGGCAGAACACCGATAGCATCCTGGAAAGTCAGGAAACCGTTCTGTCACTCCACGATGTTGCTGCAACGCTGGCTGAAACCATTCCCCAGCTTCAGGTGGAATACGACGAAGTCGTGGAAATCCTGCTGGAAACCGAAGCGCCGGCAGAACAGATTTCCGTGGCCCAGCGTCAGCCCTGGTTGGCTGAGCGTATCGTTCGAAGCGTCAGCAAGGTGCTTGAAGGGGGCGAGGATTCTGTAATGGCGGCCGACAGTTTCGGTCGTGACGCTAAGCTGTTCGGACGGGTCCTGAACGGCATGCTGGAAGGCAATATTGCCATGAATATCTCACAGGTTGAGGATGAAGAAGCCATCGACCGTCTGGTGGAAATTGCCGATCTGTTTGAATTCGTTTCGGGTTCGGTAGATGAGATATTGGAAACCTCACCGGAACTGTTTCTGGTGCGTGAAGCCTCCGACCAGATCTTTGTGAATTCACAGCAGCTGCTGAAAAATACCTCCGATCTGGCCATGACCTTCGAACATCTGGGCGGTCAGCGTTCTGTGATTCAGGGTAATGAACTGACGGTTGCCGTACCAGGTCTCGTAGCGTTGGGTGCGATTCTGTTGATTGGCCTGGTCATGGTGGGCGGCACCCGTCGTCGTCTTGCTGAAACCGCTGCCAGCAATGAAGCGAACCAGGCTGCAATCCTGAGACTGCTGGACGAACTGGCTGACCTGGCCGATGGTGACCTGACCGTTACCGCAACCGTAACCGAAGATTTCACCGGTGCGATTGCTGACTCCATTAACTTCTCCATCGAACAGCTCCGGGCGTTGGTTAACACCATCAACGATACGGCGGTACAGGTCGCCAGTGCGGCGGATGAAACTCAGACCACGGCGAAACACCTGGCCGAGGCGGCGGAACACCAGGCGCAGGAGATTGCCGGTGCCTCCGCAGCGATTAACGAGATGGCGGTTTCCATCGATCAGGTATCTGCGAACTCCGCTGAATCGGCGTCGGTTGCGGAGCGATCGGTTGATCTGGCCAACAAGGGTAACGAGCTGGTTCAGAATACCATCTCGGGCATGGATACCATCCGTGAGCAGATTCAGGACACCTCCAAGCGAATCAAACGACTGGGTGAATCTTCCCAGGAAATCGGCGATATCGTCTCCCTGATCAACGACATTGCCGACCAGACCAACATTCTGGCACTGAATGCCGCGATCCAGGCCTCTATGGCGGGTGAGGCCGGCCGGGGCTTCGCGGTGGTTGCGGACGAAGTTCAGCGTCTGGCAGAACGGGCGTCAGCGGCGACCAAGCAGATTGAAGGCCTGGTTAAAACCATCCAGACCGATACCAACGAAGCGGTTATCTCCATGGAGCAGACCACCTCTGAAGTGGTTCGTGGTGCCGGTTTGGCTCAGGATGCCGGTGTGGCGCTGGAAGATATTGAGCAGGTTTCCAACAGCCTCTCGACCCTGATCCAGAACATCTCCAACGCAGCCCGTCAGCAGTCGTCTTCTGCGGGCCATATCTCCAACACGATGAATGTTATCCAGGAAATCACGTCCCAGACGTCAGCGGGTACCAATGCGACGGCACGGTCTATCGGTAACCTGGCGACCATGGCCAGTGGCATGCGACAGTCGGTGGCGGGCTTCAAGCTGCCGGAGTCGCCGGTGGATTCGATAGATTCCTGAGTCTGATGCCGGAGTAGCCTGATATGTCCATGCCTGGCTGGTCAGTGCAGCCCGTGCCGGAAATGACGCCGGAACAGTACGACAAGTGGCAGAACCTGCTTGAGGGTCGTACCGGCAACCATTTCAGCTGGCAGCGTCGCTCTATCCTGCAGGCCAATCTGGCCGGCCGGATGCGTGAGCTCGGACTGAATGATTATGACGCGTATTACCAGCGGGTCACGGCGCCGGACGGATCGCTGGAATGGACGACATTGGTTGAACGTCTGACGGTGCATGAAACCCGCTTTTTCAGGCACCAGCCGTCGTTTGAATTGATGACGTCCTTCCTTGAAAAGCGCATTGCTGAAAAACAGCAGTCAGGTCTGGAACTTTGGAGTGTTGGTTGTTCCACCGGTGAGGAAACCTGGTCACTGGCTATGACGGTCTGTCAGTTGCTGCGCCAAAGCGAACAGGTGCTTCGTTACAGCGTGACGGGCACCGACATCAGTCTCAAGGCGCTGGCCCATGCCCGTCAAGGTGAATATGCCCGGCGGCGTCTGGGCGATCTGCCAACAGAATTACAGCAGCGCTATTTTGAAGACGGCTCGGGCGAAGCCTTGACAATAGGCTCTTTGTTGCGGGAACGGGTCTGCTTTACCCGTGTCAATGTGCTGGATCTGGAGCGGGCGCCCATGAGCAATATGGATGTCATCTTCTGCCAGAACCTGCTCATATATTTCAGGCCCTGGCGCCGGCGGATCATTCTTGGACAACTGGCGGAGCGGCTGGCGCCCAACGGACTCCTGATTCTGGGCCCGGGCGAAATGACAGACTGGACGCATCCGGATCTGCAACAGGTCAACAATGACCAGGTACTGGCTTTTTACCGCCGGACTGGCGTGACCTGCAGTAAATAACTTAGGTGCAGCAGGGCTGCAACCAACGGGAGACATTATGGGGGATCACCACGATTACGTCGCCCTGGACTGGGTGAAAGGTGAGATCAGTGACACCCTGACACAGGCGCGTCAGTCGCTGGAAGCGTATGTCGACAGTGTGCAGTCCGGCGAGCAGGATGATACCCGACTGCGTTTCTGCCTGAACTATATCCATCAGGTCCACGGCACGCTGACCATGGTGGAGTTCTATGGTGCGGCCCTGTTGGCGGAAGAAATGGAAGCGCTGACCCGCGCCCTGCTGGAAGGGGCGGTCGCGAATCGGGATGAAGCGCTGGAAGTGCTGATGCAGTCCATCCTGCAGATTCCCCCTTATCTTGAACAGGTTTATCGTGGACGTCGGGATCTGCCGGTCGTGGTGATGCCGGTACTCAATGACTTGCGGGCTGCCCGTGGTGAGAGTCTGTTGTCTGAAACCTCCCTGTTCAAGCCGCAGCTGGGTGAGCCGGTTCCTGCGTTGATTGGCGAACAACTCAAGCCGTTCAGGACCCCGAAACTCCCGGCTTTTCTGAAAAAGCTGCGCCAGATGTACCAGATGGCACTGGTTGGCTACATCAAGGGACTCAAAACCGAAGAGAACCTGGCGTATCTCCTGAAGGTCTCTGAGCGTCTTAAAGCGCTGCTGGAAGGTTCTCCGGCGGGGAAGTTGTGGCCAGTAGTTTCTGCGTTAGTGGAAAGTCTCTCGACAGGTGGCTGTAAAAATACATCGACAGTGCGGAACCTGTTACGGCAGGTAGATGCGGAAATTCGTTGCTTGATAGAGGAAGGGGAAGTGGCTGTTAATCGAGCGGTTCCGGAGGATCTGCTCAAAAATCTGCTGTATTACGTAGCCCGCTCCAGTTCTCAAGGCGCAATGACAACAGCCATTAAGTCGCAATATCAGCTCAATGATGCCCTGCCGGATGAAAATACCGTATCAATGGAGCGTCAGCGTCAGCGTCTGCAGGGGCCGGACAATGCTGCGATGTCATCGGTGATCAAGGCGGTGTCTGATGAGCTGATGGCCGTCAAGGATGCGTTGGATCTTTATGTCCGCAGCCCGGGCAATGATCGTGAACTGGTGAAAGCGCAGCTACCGGTGCTCAGCCAGGTGGCCGACACCATGGGTGTTCTGGGGCTGGGCATTCCCCGCAAGGTGATTCAGGATCAGGTCGATATCCTGAACCGTATGGTGAATGAGGATCGCTATGACGGCAATGTATTGATGGACGTGGCCGGCAGTCTGCTTTATGCCGAGGCGACGTTAGCCGGCATGGCGCAGGAAAAACCGGCCTCCGTGGATGACTCCGCGGTACCGGAAGCAGATCTTTCCAGTGCACATCAGGCGGTTATTCAGGAAGCCCGCAGCGGACTGGAGCAGGCGAAGGACGCTATTGTCGACTATATCGCGTCTCAATGGGATACCCGCTGTCTGGCGCCGGTACCCGATGTGTTGGCCAGTGTACGTGGCGGTCTGGCCATGATTCCATTGGAGCGTGCCGCACAGCAGGTGGCTTCTGCCTCACTGTATGTGGAACAGGAACTGTTAAGTGGCCGGGCAGAGCCAGACTGGCAGGCGCTGGATACGTTGGCCGATGCCATTACCGGGGTTGAATATTTCCTTGAACGTCTTTTGGATGACCGCCAAAGCCAAGGGGATGTCATTCTGGATGTTGTGGATGAGAGCCTGAATCGATTGGGTTACCGTCCTGGGAGTGCGGTTGAGGACGCACCCTCCGATGAGATTGCTGAAGAGATTGTGTTGGCCTCTGATGAGCCTTTGGCTGTCTCTCCTGAGCCGGTCGAGAGTACAACGTCAGAGCAAACCGACGACCTGATCGATGACGAACTGCTTGAAGTCTTTATAGAAGAGGCTCAGGAGGTTCGGGAAACCCTCGCTGAATATTTCCCTCGCTGGCAGGCGGATCGTACCGATGCGGATTCACTGGCAGAGTTCCGTCGGGGGTTCCATACACTGAAAGGCAGTGGTCGTATGGTAGGTGCTACGGTTGTCGGTGAGTTGGCCTGGAGCATCGAAAACATGCTCAACAGGGTCATCGATGGTTCTATTGATCCCACCGATACGCTGGTTTCACTGGTTGATCGTGTGATTGCGGTGCTTCCCTCAACGATTGCGGCTTTTGCTGAAAAACAACAGATCTTATCGCCGGAAATCCAGTCCCTGATGGATGAAGCGGATTGTTATTCCCGAAGTGAAAGCTGGACACCGGTCGAAGCAGTCCTTGCTTCTTCCTTGCCTGATATCGTAGATGATGACGATGCTGAGCAATCAGAATCAGACGCGGATTTGCTGGATATCTTCCGCAAGGAAGCTGTCGTTCATCTGCAGGTCATTAATGATTTTATTGCCGAATCGAATGAACGACAGGTTGCCCTGACTATCAGTGACGATCTGCAGCGATCACTTCATACCCTGAAAGGCAGTGCCAGTATGGCCGGTATCACGCCAGTGGCAGATGTAGTGATACCGCTGGAAAAGATGATCAAGGCATTCCAGGCACACAATATCGTGGCAGATGAGCCTGTACTGGCCTTACTCAATCGTGGCGGCCTGCTGATACAGGATGGTCTGGATCAGTTAGATGCCAATCCCTTATCGCCACTGGCGGGTGCGAATGAACTTATTCATGAGATACAACTGCTGCAGTCTGAACGCTTAACGGATATCGATGAGAAAGAGTCGGTCTCGGGTGCTCGACAGGCGCCGAAATCCGTTGCGCTGTTTCTGGCTGAAGGCGTCGATCTGCTTCTGGATGCCAATGACACACTGGTTCACTGGAATCATCAACAGGATACGGAGACTGCCCAGGCACTACTCAATGCCTTGATTACGGTGAGTGACAGTGCGAAACGGGTAGATATTGAGCCGCTGGCGACACTGGCCGACAGTCTCATTGAACTCTATCAGTGTATTCTGCAGCGCCAGATTGTGATGGATGATGATCTCGTACAGCTCTTACGGGATAGTCATGAACACCTGATTGCCATGATGGATCAGTTGGCAGCCCAGCAGACTCCGACCGGTTCTCAGCTGTTGCTGGATCGGATTGCTGTATTGCTGCAGGACAGTGTTCCGGCGGCAACCGATAATCAAAATGCTGTTTTTGTTGAGACCAGCGCAGTGGGTGATGCCGCGTCTGATGATATGGATCAGGAGCTTATTGCCCTGTTCCTGGATGAGGCAACGGATATCCTCGAAGAGGCGTCACGTGACCTTTACCGCTGGCTGGAATATTCAGACGACAAGAATATCCTGCAGTCACTTCAGCGTCACCTCCATACCTTGAAGGGAGGTGCGCGCATGGCGGGTGTCACTGCCATCGGTGATCTGGGACATGAGCTGGAGTATCTCTATGAAGATCTGTGTGAAGCGCGGCTTTCTGCTTCACAGGAATTGATCAATCTCTTGTTGCGCACCCATGACACTCTGGATGAAATGCTCAGCCAGCTGCGCTCCAACAATGTGTGCCGTTCAGCTGAAGACCTGCGCATCCTGATTCATGAGTTCAGGGACGGTAAGACCGACGACGATCTTCCAACAGAAGAGATGCAGGAGAATCGTCAGCCGTTAGCCCCCGAGCCTGTATCGGTTGCACTGCCCGATGGACTGGATCCGGAAATGGCCGGTATCTTCCTGGAAGAGGCAACCGACCTGCTGGAACAGGTTGAGGAGCAGATGGCTGCCTGGCAGTCCGATACCGCTGACATGATGCCGGCAGAGGAATTGATGCGGGCGCTCCATACCCTCAAGGGCAGCGCCCGGATGGCCGGCCTGGTTGAGCTGGGTGATGCCAGTCATCAGATGGAAGTGGTGGTTGAAGGACTGCAGCAGAAAGGCAGTATCAGTAAAGGCGAGATTCGTGAACTGGCTACGAATGCTGAACAGCTACAACGTCTGGTTGAGAATGTCGCATCCAGCTTCGGGCAGTCTGTTGAACCCTCTACGACTGCACCGGTACCGGAAGCTTCAGATGCTTCTGAGTCGGTTGAAGCGGAACGAAAAATTGCGGATGTTCTCTCGTTCCCGCAGCCTGATGATAATCAAGTGTCGTTCATCAAGGCGCCGGCTTTTCTCGCATCAGGGCAAGCTAGGGGCAATAACGCGGTTGAAATGTCTGCCCGTGAAATGGTGCGCGTACCTGCAGAGCTGTTGGAACAGCTGGTTAATCTGGCCGGTGAAACCAGTATCAGCCGGGCGCGGATAGAGCAGCAGATCAGTGATTTCAGCTATACCCTTCAGGAAATGCACGACACTATCGAACGTTTGCGGGAGCAGCTGCGCCGTCTCGATATTGAAACCCAGAGCCAGATTCTCTCCCGCCATGAAGGTGAGCTGGCGGACCATCCTGAATTTGATCCGCTCGAAATGGATCAGTATTCCGAACTGACCCAGCTGTCGCGTTCGTTGGTGGAATCGGCCACGGACTTGATGGATCTCAAGGATGCCCTGGCAGACCGTAACCGGGATTCCGAAACCCTGATTACCCAGCAGGCCCGCATCAATACCGAGTTGCAGGAAGGGCTGATGCGGACCCGCATGGTGCCCTTCTCCCGTCTGCTGCCCCGCTTGCGCCGGATTGTCCGTCAGGTCTCATCGGAGCTGGGCAAGGACGTGGAACTCAAGGTAGAAAATGCTGAGGGCGAAATGGACCGTAGCGTCATGGAGCGGATGCTGGCGCCACTGGAGCATATGCTCCGGAATGCGGTTGACCACGGTATCGAAAGTGCGGATGAGCGCACCCGCAAGGGCAAACCCGCCACGGGTCAGATCAGTCTGGTGTTCGGCCGTGAAGGTGGTGATATTGTTCTGAGCCTCCGTGACGACGGCAAAGGACTGAATCCCGATGCTATTAGGGAGAAAGCGCTGGCGCGTGGACTCTTGGCATCCGGCGCGGATGTGAGCGATGCTGACGTCACCCGACTGATACTGGAGCCCGGTTTCAGTACGGCGGAAAAAGTTACCCAGATTTCCGGCCGAGGGGTCGGTCTGGATGTGGTGAACAGCGAACTCAAGCAGCTCGGTGGTCGTCTGGATATTCATTCTGATCAGGATGCTGGCACCACCTTTGAGGTGCGTCTGCCCTTTACCCTTTCCGTCAATCGGGCGTTGATGGTGAATCAGGGTGAAGAAGTGTATGCCGTCCCACTCAATACCATTGAGGGTATTGTGCGTGTGAGCCCGGAAGACCTGCAGGCCGGTTATGACAGTGGCCTGTTCGAGTATGCCGGGAGCAGCTACCGACTCCATTATCTCGGCGAAATGTTCGGCAAAGGCCAACCTTCGCTGTCGCAGATGACACAGGATGTACCGGTATTGCTGGTGCATTCCGGAGACACCAGTGTCGCATTGCAGATTGATGGTCTGTCAGCCAGCCGGGAAATCGTCGTGAAAAGCCTGGGGCCGCAGTTTGCGAAATTGCCCGGCATTTCCGGCGCTACGATTCTGGGTGATGGTCGGGTTGTAATCATTCTGGATGTGGTGGCGCTGGCGCTCAGGACGTTGGCGCGTACAGTTACCGATGAATCCAAGGCTGCCGAGCCTGTTGCTGTATTGGACAGCCATGAAGAGAAAGCATTGATCATGGTGGTCGATGATTCCGTCACCGTCCGTAAGGTCACCACACGACTGCTGGGACGGCATGGCTACGACACGCTGGTGGCACGAGACGGTGTGGAAGCCATGGCTCTGCTGCAGGATCAGCGGCCTGACCTGATTCTGCTGGATATTGAGATGCCGAGAATGGACGGCTTTGAGGTTGCCACGGCGGTGCGGAACGATCCTGCATTGTCGGGCATACCGATCATCATGATTACGTCCAGAACCGGCACCAAGCACCGTCAGCGCGCCATGGAGATCGGTGTCAACGATTACATGGGCAAGCCTTTCCAGGAAGGGCCGTTGCTGGAAGCCATCGAGGGGCTGGTCAGTGTCTATGGCTGAGCGTAGCGGCGTCGGCATTATTGCGGATACGTCGTTGCAGCGACATGCCATACGCACGTTGTTGATGGAAGCGGGTTATCCCGTTATTGCCACGCTGGCAACGGACGGATGTACGACCCGAGCGCTGGAAGATGATCGGGTCAGTCTCTGGGTTGTTGATCTGGAAGATGAGGATAATCGTGACTTTCTGCTGGAATCATTGCCAGACCTTTCCCTGGCGCCGGTGCTTTACGGCCTTGGAAAGGCGCCAGCCAGAAACACGCCAGATTATTCACGTTGGCAACGTCGTTTATTAACGAAACTGAAAGTGTTCGTTCCGGAAACGCCAAAGAAAATAGCAGATCAATCCAAAGGCCAGGGCAAGGTTTTGCCATGGCCTTTGAAGCCCGCTTCCCGTCAAGGAACGTGTCATAAACCGGCGAATGAAGTCTGGGTGCTCGGGGCGTCGCTGGGCGGACCGGAAGCCGTGAAAGTCTTTCTGGACAGCCTGCCTGAAGATTTGCCGGTGGCCTTTATTTATGCTCAGCATATCGACAGGGCTTTTGCACAGGTGCTGGCCGCGACAATTGCACGACACAGCCCCTTTGATGTGGTCACTGCGGATGAGGGGCAGCAGATCCATCAGGGGGAAGTGTTGCTGGCGCCGGTGGAGCAGGCCATGGATATTGACGACAATCGGCGTGTTCGGTTGCTCAGACGGGGATGGGGCGGCCCTTACAGCCCGTCTATTGATGAAGTGATGGCGCTGACGCGTCTGGCCTGGTCGGTCAGTGGTGCGATTATCTTTTCCGGTATGGGGGAAGATGGTCTGGTTGAGGCGGGCCGGTATCGACAGGAGGGGCTGCCTGTCTGGACGCAATGTCTGGACAGTGCCGTCAGTGATGTAATGCCCGGCGCAGTACAATCGGCCGGTTTCAGCGATTTTTCCGGTACGCCCGAGCAACTGGCGCAGCGGTTGGTGAGCCGCATTGCTCGCCAGACTGCAGTAAAGCGCGAAGAATGTCCCGCATAACTCAGATGATAACCGTAAACAGGACAGGATCATGAGTCACAGTCAGGAAACCTTGTCAGCGTTACTGATCCCAATGTCGGGAAGTGCCCTGCTGGTGCCGAGTGCGGCATTGGCTGAAATGATTCCTTTTTCAACGTTGGAAGGATTGGAAGAAGGCCCCGAGTGGTTATTGGGGAGGATCAGCTGGCGTGATCAGACGATTCCGGTCGTATCGTTTGAACGCGCTAATGGCGAAGCTTTGCCTGAGGGCCGTGATAACGCCCGCTTTGCTATTATGAACCGTGTCAGTGAGAAGGGTGATTTATGCTTCTACGCACTGGTTGTTCAGGGAATACCCCATCCATTAAGTGTTGTACCCGCTGACATCTCTCACCGTGACAAGGAGCCAGGCCAATACGAGAAAGCCTGCGTCATTGTCCATGGAACGCCTGCAGTTATTCCCGATCTTGACGGTATTGAAGCAGGGATTGATGAAGCCATGGCGGTAAGCAGTTAAGCGTACGGCCCGTTTTTAATCGCGATGTTCCTGTAGAAATTGTAAGACGGCGTTTCGATTCTCCCGCTGACCAAAGGTCGCGATATGCGGCCCTTTTGCCTCCAGCCACTGCTTTTGAGCGTGGCTTTTGTCGTACACCTTTCGGGACTGGGCTGTGGGAATGATCTCGTCTTCAATACTGTGAATCACCAATAACGGTTTTTTGAGCTTCTCAATATGTTTCTCGGCATCCCATTGGGCGGGTACCAGGTAGGTGCCCGGTAACAAGGGCCAGGTCTGCCATTGACGGGACATGGCATAGCGGGCCATGCCTGGCCAGCTGGCGAACGGTGCATCCAGTACAACCGCGCTGAACGCATCCTGTTCACGGGTTTGACTGATCCATGTGGCGCCCAGTGCACCGCCGATGCTTTGACCCAGTAAATACAGAGGCTTTTTCTGAACACTCTCCTGTGCCAGCAGCCAGGTGGCGGCGGCGTCAATATCCTGAAAAATCTCGGGAAGTTTCGGTTTACCGCTTGAGTGACCGAAGCCCCGGTAATCCAGCATAAACACGTTATAGCCCTGTCGGGGAAGCCAGGCGATGCTGTGAATATGCGTACTGATATTCTCCGCATTGCCGTGCAGGAACAGGATAGTGCCCAGTATCTCTCCGGTGTCTGGATTGGGCTGGGCCGGCAGCCACCAGTTTTTCAGGGTAATGTTGTCACGGGTTTTCAACTCAACGGGCTGCCAGGCTAGATTAAGTTGATCCGGAGTGAGCCGGTAACCACTTTCCGGAAAGAAATAGAGCCCTGTCAGGTTCTGGCAGCCTGACAGTAAACTGGTCAACAAGGCCATGGTCAGTGTCAGCGAATAGAGAGTCTTTCGTTTCATTATCGTCCCTGATCAGAAATAGTGGCGCCAACTCAACGACAATTCATAGTTATTGAATGAATCCTGGTCTTCATAGCGCACATCAAGGCGCAGACCATTGTTACGGTTTAGCTCCCAGTGTTGTCCCAGGGTGACTGTTGAACGCAGCTCGCCGTTAAGAAATTGATCCAGTTGCCATTCCAGTCGCCAGTTACCCAGAGGATTATGGCTGCTGAATCCGGTATTGATACCAGGCGCCAGCTGCATATTGCGATCGAAGCCGCTGTTATGTTCCAGACGCAGCGTTGCCAGACCAAACCATTGGCTATTGGCGGTCATCGGTAATGTGATACCTGCCCCACCGTTAAGGTGGGCTGCCAGGTGCTCCTTGCCATCGGATCCGGGTTGACGTTCAAGTCCTGTTTTGACTTGCCAGGACAGCGGCTTAAAGAATCTATTCCGTGGGTACTGGGAACGGATTGAGATGATATCCAGCTGTTCAAGCTGCCAGTAATTGTCCTCGTAGCCCCTGATGCGCAGATCGCCAAAGGTGATCTCTGCGCCTGGCGGGAAGCCTTCACGATTATCTAAAAGGTCGTGATAGGTGAAGCGCCCCTGAAGCTCAAGATAATTGCCAAGGCCTTTGTGGTGGCCGGCGCCCAGCGCAAGCATGGATGTGTCATGCCCCTGTTCTGGTTTCTCCGGTGCCACCGGAGGGATGATGTGATGCGGTGGAAGCCGGTTCAGTCCTCGCAGCAGCGCCAGGCTGTTGCCGGCGGTTTCGGGTGATCGAAACTGCTTGTTTACCTCGTAACGCAAGTATTTGTAGGATGACTGGATCATCCGTGCCTGTCGTTGTGCTGGCAAATGGGCGACAGCCTCGCTATCCATTAAGTCCGGATCCAGCGCCATTTCGTAAACCAGGGCCTGTTCCGACGGGCTCAGTGGCGCGAGGTAGTGGTGCAGGGTCGTGGCATTGGAAGGGCGATAATGGACGTTTTCAACCAGATCGGCATTCAGCACCGTTCTGACAGTATCCACAGGAATGGCTGCCACGGGAAAGTGGCTGGTCAGGTCGAGGTCGGGGGCGGCCAGTTCCAGTAACTCCAGCAGGCGGAAACTGCAGTTTTCATCAATGAAGAAATAATCAAAGCGGATATCCCGCAATTCCCAGATATGGCTGCTGATAAATGCCGTCTGTTCTGGGGACAGGTTTAATCGGTATTCCCAGATATCCCGGTTTTCCAAGCGGTTGTATTCCTGCAGCTTCCGGTAATAGGGCATCATGGCAAACTTGCCCGGATAACCGCCTGCGACCCCTTTCCAGGCGTAGAGAATGGAGTTGTCGTCGCCCTCCGGTGTAGCGCCGAAATTAACCGCCCAGGAGAGCCACAGGGAATCCTCAGCAATGTTTTCCGGATCAAAACGCAGGAACGTATGCCCGAACATGGACGACGGGCTGTTCATATAAGCGGCCGGGAAAGCCAATGTGACAGAATGTGCCTGCAGTTGTTGACGCCAGTTGTCGTATTCGGGGCAGGACAGTGAAGGGAAGGTATAGCCCTGCTCGGTCAGCCACTGGTAGCGAGCCTGAAAACGGCAGGCTTTGCTATCGGAAAGCGGTTCCGGTTGGGAGAATAACTGGATTGTTGCTGCCAGTTCGGCCTGAGGATTATTATCCCCCTCTTTGCTTATGAAAAACGCAGCATCATCCACATAACTGGTGTAACCGGAAGGACTCATCAGGCTGGAGTGATAATGCCCAAGCTTTAACCACATCGTGGAATACGCCAACGGTTCGATGGCAGGCGTGGCAAAAGTGGTCGTAGAAAACAGGCACAGCAACATGGCCGGTAGCTGCCTGACCAGGGCGGAAATCAAAAAGCGCGACATGGATAGGTAGAACCGGTTGCTTTGTTATCAGACGAATGGGTAATCAGATTATTCATAAGACAGTCGTCAATTAAATACGACTGTCTTTTATTAATGAAACGCTATCAGGAAGCAATGTACTTGGACAGTTGCTCGTCATTGTTCATGACAACGGCCAGGTTGTTCACAACCTGTTCTGCTGTCACGTCAGCGCTCGGGAAAATCTGGTTGAAATTCTCGTGGGTGACTGAGGCAAAGCGTGCGCGGTCATCCTGCTCAATACCGATCATGACAGCAACCGCATTCAGGGCTTCACCGTTCCCACGTGCCATGTCTTCAGACAGTTCGTCCATCATGTAAGACACATTGATCATCTTCTGGCCGCGGTAGGTCAACGGTGCTGAGGTCTGGCAGCCGTTGGTACCGGATGTCATGCCGAAAGTGGCGTTACCGGAAGTACCGTTGGTGGTGTAAGCGATAACGTGAGTCGGCGTGCCGGACTGACCTTCAAACAGCATGTTACCCCAGCCACAGCTTGGACCACCAGGTGCTGCTGCCATAACGGAGGAAGAAGCGGCAACCAGTGCAGCGGTCAAAACGATTTTTTTCATGTGAAATACCTTGGTATGTTCTTAAAAGCGATTGCATCCTGCAGTCAGGGAATAGCCCTGAACCCGTCAAGTGTTAGCTTTTTTGAACAAATGGTCAATTGCTTAAAATTTGTCGTTTAGTTAGAAAAATTTGCCTGATTCACAATGCCTTAATTCCAGTCGCCCCAGAGGTATTGCAGAACGGCTGCAGCGGCAACGGGTGCCGTTTCTGTGCGCATGATCCTCGGCCCCAGCGCCAGTGGATGAAAGCCCCGATCCTGAGCCTGTTCGATCTCGGTTGCGGTCAAACCGCCTTCTGGCCCGATTAGTAGAGAGACGGACTGAGGACGTTCAAATCCCTTGAGCTGTTTTTCGGTGCGATGATGCAGCACAAAATTGAGATCTGTTTGGCGATTCTGAATCCAGGTCTCCAGTGATACGGGGGCGTGGATGGTTGGAACACGATTCCTGCCACACTGCTCACAGGCACTGATGGCAACCTGTTGCCAGTGGTTCAGACGCTTTTCCTGACGCTCACTGCTCAGCTTAACTTCACAACGTTCACTGAAGAGTAAAGTAATATCTGTCACCCCTAGCTCTGTTGCTTTCTGGATCGCATAGTCCATCCGCTCGCCACGGCTGAGGCACTGTCCTAACTCAATCCGAAGAGGGGATTCGCTATCGCCAGACAGTTGTTCCAGCGTTTTGACGTCCACCTGTTTCTTGCTGACACAGGTGATTTCAGCCTGCCAGCTATGGCCTTCGCCATTAAACAGGATCAGCGGGTCCCCAGGACGCATACGGAGCACTTTACCAACATGGTTGGCGGCGCTGTCTGTCAGCGTTATATCACGGTTTGCACACAGCGGTTGCGGTGTGTGGATTTTAGGATTTCTCATGATGTGTGGAAGAACATTTCAGAATTGCACTGTGGCGTATCTTATAACATTAACGTGATTGAGCCATGAGCAATTCATCTCAGTTTGCTATCAGGTATTCCAGCTTTCGTTTGGAAACAACTGCAGTTTTGATTATTGCTATTTAAATCATCGTATTATGACTCATCGCTGGGTAGTGGTAGATCTGCACGCTAAATTGGGTAATTGCTCCCCAGCCTCATCTGCTCTGTTTTCATCAGGCAAACCAAATAATTCCCGTTCACGCTGCGTGGTTGGAGTGGTTTGCTTGTGTAGGTAAACCTCTTCAGGTCTTATACGGCCATGGAACCATGCATCAACTTTGTCGACTAACAGACAAACACCTGTGAGTGGCCATAACAGTGGACATGTGACATCCAGGCACCGTCTGAACTCACTTTTCTCTGCTTCATTGATCTGTTGTGCAATAATCCGGAGTTGCCATATGTACTCGGGGGAACCTGGCTCAGGTGTTGCGTTTAAGAATTGCCTGGTGATGTCACTCTGTTGCATATTTAGGGTTTGTCGTTGACGAGTGGCAGCTAAATAGATGCTGTAAGGCAGTAAAAGCGTACAACCAAGGACGAATGTAGCGGCACGTACAATAGGATAAATGAAGAAATCTCTTAGACATTTCCATGTGCCCCGGCAACAATTACGTCCATTCCATTCATAGAATTCATGATAATAAGCGCGTGCGTCCTCTTCACGTTTTGCCTTGTAGTTTGCGAATGTAGAGGGGGGATTCGATGGGGGATTATTAGAAACATCCTCCAAAGACCTATTTAGGGATATTCTTTCAGGGGTTGTACTTGCTGCCATTTGTCTTACCTCGAAGTGAATGCAATTCGAGCATTCAATGTGTAACAGAAAATATGGTTCCCTTATTAGACAATGGCATTTGTCTGTTATGTATAACGAGATAGTTAATCTTATTGAGTGCTATGCGGATATAAGATGGCAACCTTCAATCATTAGCAAAGAATGCTAATTTGCTACCATTTGTATGGACACTTTTGAGAACAAAAGTGTCCATACATCGGACTGAATCAGGGGTATAGGTTATTCCATATTTTTAAGCTAGGTTCTGCCTGATTCAACGTATAAAAATGCAATCCCGGTGCACCGCCAGTCAGCAGGCGTTCACAGAGCCGGGTAATCACCTCTTCTCCGAACTGGCGGATGCTGGCGGAATCATCGCCATAAGCTTCCAGCTGTTTGCGGATCCAGCGGGGAAGTTCAGCGCCACAGCCATCAGAAAAACGGGCTAGTTTGGTGAAATTGGTGATTGGCATGATGCCTGGCAGAATCGGGATCTCAATGCCCAGACCGCGACAGCGTTCGATAAAGTAGAAATAGCTGTCAGCATTAAAGAAATACTGGGTAATGGCGGATGACGCTCCGGCCTTCACCTTTCGCTCAAAATTCTGGAGGTCCACTTCCATGCTGTGCGCCTGGGGGTGTACTTCCGGATAGGCGGCCACCTCGATATGGAAATGATCACCGGTTTCACTGCGGATAAACTCTACCAGTTCATTTGCATATTGCAGGTCACCACTGTTGAAACGCCCCATGCCGGACGGAAGATCGCCCCGCAAGGCAACGATACGCTGGATGCCATCCTGCTGATACCGGGTCAGAAGTGTACGAATATCTTCTTTGCTGTCGCCTACGCAGGAGAGGTGTGGAGCGGTCGGAACAGAGGTTGTTTCCCGGATGTTATAAACCGAGTTGCGGGTACGATCCCGGGTAGAACCACCGGCGCCATAGGTTACCGAGAAGAATTCCGGGTTGGCGGCAGTCAGTTTCTGTGCGGTCGCGAGCAGCTTGGCTGCGCCCTCTTCCGTCTTCGTGGGGAAAAACTCGAAGCTGACTGTCGGGGAGCTGGGTATTACTGCTGATGTTGTCATGTTCGCTGCTCTGCTCGTATTTTTTTAGGGTCTTTATGGGCAGATGGCGCGCCCTGTCGGACGCGCCTTATGAACGACGATTTTAATATTTGTAATCGTCGCTCTTGAAGGGCCCGTCGACCGGTACGTTGATGTAGTCTGCCTGTTCCTGCGTCAGTTGGGTGATCACCCCGCTGAACCCTTCCACCATGTAACGGGCCACTTCTTCGTCCAGCTTCTTGGGCAGGACGGTGACCGTGATTTTTGCCGGTTTCTCGGCAGCAGGCAGGTTGGCAAAGTCAGCTTCATAGAGATGAATCTGTGCCAGTACCTGGTTGGCAAATGAACCATCCATGATCCGTGAAGGATGACCGGTGGCGTTGCCCAGGTTTACCAACCGACCTTCAGAGAGCAGTATCAGGTGATCATTCTCGGCGCGGTTGCGGTAGACCTTGTGTACCTGTGGCTTCACTTCTTCCCATTCCCAGGTTTCACGCATGAAGGAAGTATCAATTTCGGTGTCGAAGTGACCGATGTTGCAGACGACACAGCTGTTTTTCAGGAATGTCAGGATGTGGCGGTCACAGACGTGGACGTTACCAGTGGTTGTCACCACCAGGTCAATGGTTGCCAGCAGCTCCTTGTTAATACACTCAGCGGTGCCGGTATTCACGCCATTGATGTAGGGAGAAACAACCTCGAAGCCATCCATACAGGCCTGCATGGCACAGATAGGATCCACTTCGGTGACCTTGACGATCATGCCTTCCTGACGCAGGGAGGCTGCAGAGCCCTTGCCGACATCACCGTAACCAATGACCAGCGCTTTCTTGCCGGCCAGCAGATGATCTGTGGCACGTTTGATTGCGTCGTTCAGTGAATGACGGCAGCCGTATTTGTTGTCGTTTTTACTCTTGGTAACCGCGTCGTTTACGTTGATGGCAGGTACATGCAATGTGCCTTTTTCCAGCATTTCCAGCAGACGGTGAACACCGGTGGTGGTTTCTTCAGAAATGCCGTGAATGCGAGTCAGCAGTTCCGGGTATTTTTCATGCAGCACCAGGGTCAGGTCGCCACCGTCGTCCAGCACCATGTTGGCGTCCCAGAGTTCACCGTTTTTCTGGATGGTTTGTTCAATACACCACCAGAACTCCTCTTCGGTCTCTCCTTTCCAGGCAAACACAGGAATACCGGCAGCGGCGATAGCGGCGGCGGCATGGTCCTGGGTGGAGAAAATATTACAGGATGACCAGCGAACCTCGGCGCCGAGCTCCATCAGGGTTTCAATCAGGACGGCGGTCTGGATGGTCATATGGATACAACCCATGATCCTGGCGCCCTTCAACGGCTGTTGGTCACGGTACTTGTTGCGGATGGCCATCAGTGCCGGCATTTCGCCTTCGGCAATCTGGATTTCCCGGCGGCCCCATTCCGCCAGGTTGATATCGGCGACTTTGTAGTCGCTGAAGGTTGCCACGGTGTTGAGGTTGGCGGTCATCGGTTTATCTCCTTTTGCCAGTGCGTTAGCTCTGGCGTTGTCATGTTCGTTGTTTCGTTTTTAGCATTGCCTGATGCAGTTCAGGCGAAAAAAAAGCCGCTGGGGGAAACCCGTGCGGCTTTCGTTTTACAGTCCGGCGGCCTGCTTGAGAATGTCGGCCTTATCAGTGGCTTCCCAGGTGAATTCCTTTTCCTCGCGGCCAAAGTGACCATAGGCGGCGGTGGGCTGGTAGATCGGACGCTTCAGGTCGAGCATCTGGATCAGACCTTTCGGGCGAAGGTCGAAGTGTTCGCGTACCAGTTCGCCGATACGCTCATCAGAGACCTTGCCGGTGCCGAAGGTGTTGATGCTGATGGATGTCGGTTCAGCAACACCAATGGCGTAGGACACCTGGATTTCGCAGCGATCGGCCAGGCCTGCAGCAACGATGTTTTTGGCAACATAACGGCCGGCGTACGCAGCGGAGCGGTCTACCTTGGACGGATCTTTACCGGAGAATGCACCGCCACCGTGACGGGCCATGCCGCCGTAGGTGTCCACGATGATCTTACGGCCGGTCAGGCCACAGTCGCCAACCGGTCCACCGATAACAAAGTTACCGGTTGGGTTGATGTGGTAGCGGGTTTCAGAACTCAGCCACTCAGCGGGCAGAACCGGACGGATGATATCTTCCAGTACCGCGTTATGCAGTTCTTCCTGACTGACATTGGGGCTGTGCTGGGTGGACAGAACCACCGCATCTATCGCGACAGGCTTGCCATCAGCGCTGTAACGCAGGGTTACCTGGCTCTTGGCATCCGGACGCAACCAGGGCAGCTGGCCGTTCTTACGGACTTCCGCCTGACGCTTCACCAGCTGGTGGGCGTAATAGATCGGAGCAGGCATCAGCACATCAGTTTCATTGGTGGCGTAGCCGAACATCAGGCCCTGATCACCGGCGCCCTGTTCGTGGATGCTGGTTTCATCCACACCCATGGCGATGTCCTGTGACTGTTTACCGATGGCGTTGAGTACGGCCACACAGTCACCGTCAAAGCCCAGATCACCATGGTTGTAGCCGATGTCTTTTACGACCTGACGGACCAGATCTTCAATGTCGACATAAGTGTTAGTGCGCACTTCACCGGCGACGATGACCATACCGGTCTTGACCATGGTTTCGACGGCTACACGGGACTCCGGATCATCCGCCAGCATGGCGTCGAGAATCGCATCAGAAATCTGGTCGGCAATCTTGTCCGGATGGCCTTCGGAGACGGATTCTGATGTGAACAGTGAGTATTCAGCCATGTGCTCTGTGTCCTCTGAAAGGTTATTCATTGAATACGGTATTGGTTTGGGGGCGCCGGAAACAGCGCACCTGTATCTGGAAGCCGTTACGCAGCCCCAGGTATTGCGATTCACCGGTCGTGAGCCCAGCCATTTGTGCCCACTCTGTCAGTTCTTCTTCCCGGAATCCCAGCCAGAGATCGCCGCAGGATTCCCTCACCCAGTGCTGGTCATGGGCGCTGAGTTCGCTGATGATCAGGCTGCCGCCGGGCTTCAAAATGGCCGTGGCATGCCGGAATATGGTGTCTGGTTGGGGAATATGATGAAGAACCATATTGGCAATCAGGCAGTCAACGGCATTTGGGTAAGCGGTTAACAGATCGCTGGTTTCACCCAGGATGAATTCCACATTACCCAGCGACGCGCGGGTGGCGGTTGTCCGGGCCTGATCAAGCATGTCGGCAGAGTTGTCCACAGCAAGGACGCGCCGGAACTGCTTTGACAGTGCTGGCAAGAAACAGCCTTCGCCGGGGCCCAGCTCCAGTGCCGTGTCATGGGCAGGCAACTGGATACTCCCGAGCATGTCGAGCACCGAGCGAGCATAGAGCTCATGCTCGGCAATCATTTCCTGATGTCGACGGAATTCGTGGAAATGACGGGCGAAAAAGGCACGGGACTGCTCGCCCCGTTGTGCCCGGATATCGTCCAGACGGGCCTGCACCGTCTGACTCAGTGGCATGGCGTCAATGGCCTGAAACAGGGCGCGGATGTAATCGCCCAGGCTGTCCTCTGCCGGCGGCAGTGCTCGACGATAAAAGATGGAATTGCCTTCCCGGCGGGTGGTGACCAGTCCGGTGCGTGCAAGCACCTTCAGGTGGTGACTCATGCCGGATTGCTTGCTGTCAAAAACAGCAGTCAGTTCCAGTACCCCCATGGACTCCGTACGCAGCAACCGCAGAATCTCCAGACGCAATGGATCACCGGCCGCCTTGTTTAAGGCGGCCAGTGTTTGAAAATCCTGTTCCCCTATGGTTTGTGGGGATATTGGGGTGGCGGTTGCAGTCATGAGAGAAAGTCTATCAATGCCTGCAATCTATATCAAAATAATTTGATATAGATTTCGGGGTTTCTCATGTGAAGTGGCGGTCAAAGTCATTGCGCCGATAAGAAATAGTTGACGACTGAGCTCGATCAGCTTGTGATTAAAGGCAGGATGCGAAAACGGCAAGATTCCTGCTACAGGGAATCTGCACCTAACCGTTGGAGGGAACGAGCCTGTGAAACTGGGAATTCTTCAATGCGGCAGCTTTACCCCCGAACTGGCCAGCGAATACGGTTCTTACCCTGAAATGATTGAAACCCTGCTCTCCAGCGCCGGGGTTGAGCTGGAGTATGCGGTCTATACCTGCTTCGAGAACCAGTTCCCTGACAGCCCTGATGAGTGTGATACCTGGTTGATCAGCGGTAGTAAAAATGGCGTCTATGACCCGCTTGACTGGATCTCCCGCCTGGAAGACTTTGTCCGAGACCTCTACAAAGCACAAAAAAAGACCATCGGTATCTGCTTTGGGCACCAGATCATGGCGCAGGCCATGGGGGGAACAGTTGAAAAGTCAGACCGGGGCTGGGGAGTTGGGGTCGCCTTTAACCAGGTGGCGCAGCGCAAGCCCTGGATGGAGCCTTGGTGTGATTCGATGGATCTCGCCTGTTTTCACCAGGATCAGGTCGTAGTGCTGCCGGGTGACGCTGAAGTACTGGCGGGGAATGCGTTCTGTCCCTATTACATGCTGCAATATGGTGATTGTTTTCTGAGTATTCAGGGGCATCCCGAGTTCAGCCTGAGTTTTGTTCGGGGACTGATCAGCAGTCAGGATTTCCAGATGCCACCCAATCGGATTCGTGAAGCGTTGATCTCCCTGCAGGCACCGGTCGACTCCGGTCGGGTTGCCCGCTGGGTGGTGAAGTTTCTGTCGGAATAAATGGTTTTCCAGACGATTCCGTTTTTAGTGAGACAATGTCAGAATCGCCTTGCTGACCGCCTCATGGTACCGGGTCATGGCGTCAGACTGGCGCAGCAGCATGATGTAACGATCAACATCATCTTCTGACAGTTTTCTTAGCAGAAACAGTGTAGCGGCAATGTTCATGTTGTGTACCTGGCGCCGGAAGTGGCTGAGCAGTTCCTGCCTGGCTGGCGCCGGAATTTTTTTCTGGTTAAAGCTGGTCGGTAATACCTCATTGATCATCCGGATATTACTCAGGATATCGTCGGTCAGGAACTGGGCCTGAAGGTCATCCAGATGCAGTGTCTGGACAACAATCTGCACCTGTTCCACCCGGTGCTTATCCAGCGGGATTCTGGATAACTGCTGGTAAAATGCCCCCATTTCTACCTGTCCGGCTTCTGACATGATGTGTTGCTGTTCCTTAGCCATGGCTTCCGCGATGGGCTCCGCCATCCAGCGATGCAGGGTTTCCAGTTCCTTCAGAGAGAGATGATTGATCAATGATGCGATAATCGCCTGTTCATAGCGTTCCAGAGTGATTTTGTCACGGATCATACGGTCCAGCGCCTGCAGGAGTCCCTCCAATTCCTCATCATTGGCTTTGGCGCCCATGCTTTCGCGGTAATAGTCGGTGAGCCCCTGACTCAGCTTGTCCTGCTTGTCTTTGAAGTAAAAGTGGAACTGTTCACTCAGATAGGTCTGCCGGTAGAGGGATTTGGCCAGCGATGTCTTGAGATCGTGTGTCAGTGCATCACGGGGTGCCGGGGCTGACAGTGCATTGTGAGAAAAGGAAACCAAACCGAGAAATGCGGTGAAAACCGCACAGGATGACCATTTAACCGCTGAATACCACATCGTCCCTGACCGCCTTGACTGAGAACATTCATTAACTCAAGTCTAGTTGGTAGAGGCATGTGTTCGGCTCTACGCGGTGTTTTCGGTACTTTTGGCGTAATTTGTGAACCCGACTCGCCGGCTTTCCGTCGGTTTGTTCACGTTTGGCCGTGCAGGCTATACAATAGCGCTCTTTTTTCGCCCTGGCGTTCTACCAAGTCGCCGGAGAGTCTTCAATCGGAGCCAACTCGCAATGACAACCCGTCAAGACCGCGCCAACGCCATCCGCGCCCTGAGCATGGATGCGGTTCAGAAAGCACAATCAGGCCATCCGGGTGCACCCATGGGGATGGCGGATATCGCCGAAGTCCTGTGGTGTGATTACCTGAAGCATAACCCGGCCAACCCGGGCTGGGCCGACCGTGACCGTTTCGTCCTTTCCAACGGCCACGGCTCCATGCTGCTCTACTCCCTGCTCCACCTCTCCGGTTATGACCTGACCATCGATGACCTGAAGAACTTCCGCCAGCTGCACGCCAAGACCGCCGGTCACCCGGAACATGGCTATGCGCCCGGTATTGAAACCACCACCGGTCCGCTGGGTCAGGGGATTGCCAATGCCGTTGGTATGGCGACGGCCGAGAAAGTGCTGGCCGCGCAGTTCAACCGTCCCGGTCACGAGATTGTAGGTCACTTTACCTACACGTTTCTCGGTGATGGCTGCATGATGGAGGGTATTTCCCACGAAGTATGCTCTTTGGCCGGTACCCTGGGCTTGGGTAAGTTGATCGCGTTCTATGATGACAACGGCATTTCCATCGACGGTGAAGTCGAAGGCTGGTTTACCGATGACACGCCAAAGCGCTTTGAAGCCTATGGCTGGGAAGTCATTGCCGGTGTGGACGGCCACAACCCGAGCGCAATCAGCGCCGCTGTGGAACAGGCGCGTAGCAACCTCGACAAGCCGACCCTGATCTGTTGCAAGACCATCATCGGTTTTGGTTCCCCGAACAAAGAAGGTAAGGAAGCCTGCCACGGCGCACCGCTGGGCGACGATGAAGTGGCGCTGACCCGTGAGCGCCTGGGCTGGAACTATGGCCCGTTTGAAATTCCCGATGCTATTTATGGAGACTGGAACGCACGTGAGAAAGGTGCTGCTGCCGAATCGGCGTGGAATGAACAGTTTGCCGCTTACCAGGCTGAATATCCAGAACTGGCAGCGGAATACCAGCGGCGTATTGCCGGCGACCTGCCTGCAGATTTTGCTGAAAAAGCGGCCGAATATATCCGTGAGTGTCAGGCCAAAGGCGAAAAGATTGCCAGCCGCAAAGCTTCCCAGAATGCTCTGAACGCCTTTGGTCCGGTATTGCCGGAACTGCTGGGTGGCTCTGCTGACCTTGCCGGTTCCAACCTGACCCTGTGGAGCGATTCCAAGGGTGTGACCCGTGAAGACGCCAGCGGCAACTACCTGTTCTACGGTGTCCGTGAATTCGGCATGAGCGCCATGATGAACGGTATCGCCCTGCACGGTGGATTTATCCCTTACGGCGCAACTTTCATGGTTTTCATGGAATATGCCCGTAACGCGGTGCGCATGGCGGCGTTGATGAAGCAGCGCTCTATCTTCGTATATACCCACGACTCCATCGGTCTGGGTGAAGATGGTCCGACCCATCAGCCGGTAGAACAACTGGCCAGCCTGCGTCTGACCCCGAACATGCGCACCTGGCGCCCTTGCGACACCATTGAATCTGCAGTCGCCTGGAAATCCGCGATTGAGCGTAAGGATGGCCCGACGGCGCTGGTCTTCTCCCGCCAGGGATTGCCTGCAATGGCACGCACTGACGCCCAGTTGGCTGACATCGAACGTGGCGGTTACATCCTGAAAGATTGCGATGGCCTGCCCGAGTTGATCCTGATTGCCACCGGTTCCGAAGTTGAGCTGGCAGCCAAAGCGTATGATGCGCTGACAGGTCAGGGCCGTAAGGTACGCCTGGTTTCCATGCCGTCAACAGAAGCGTTTGATGCACAGGATATCGAGTACCGTATGCAGGTGCTGCCACTCGAAGTTCCTGCCCGTATCGCTATTGAAGCGGCTTCCGCTGACTTCTGGTACAAGTACGTCGGTATGGACGGACGCATCGTGGGCATGAATTCTTTCGGTGAATCTGCTCCGGCAGAAGATTTGTTCCGTGAGTTTGGCTTCACGCTTGATAACGTTCTGGCTGTAGCGGATGAGCTGCTGACAGACTTCAGCTGATAGGCTAAATACCCGGCAGAGTACTCGCACTCTGCCGGGTATTAAAAGTTGATAAGACATTGTTCTCTAAGAGTATGAACTTATTAAATACTTTCTTGTCTGATATTTAGACGTGTGATCTTTCTTTGTGCGTTTTTTCACGTTGAATCATATAAATGACAAGGAGTGCTTTATGCTTTTTTCGATGCTTAGAAAAGGGATAGTGTTTTTTTTACTGCTTCTTTCTATCAATAGTTATTCTGATCAGCAATCTAATGTTACAGTCAAACTGCCTTTTGGTGCAGCGTTTATAAGTTATGTTAATTATGCCAGTGATAATGCTTCTGTTGATGACTGGAAAACATTAACAGTTGGAAGAAGTGCTACTCAGGCATTGAATGTCGGGGATTTAGTACTTGTTGCGACCTTAATGGAGCCCGGGCTCTATCGTTGCGATTACTTTAAGGTTCTCGGTGAAGATGACGTAACGATTCGATATACAGGTGTTGCATGGGATCCGACGTATGCCATTGATAATGAGGAGATGTTAAAACTCTTTTATAGAACGTCTGATGTTCGTTCCTGCGATATTGCTACGTAGGTAAAAAATATGTCTCTTTTGTGGGGACAGTAGTGATTGTTCAGGTCTAGACTGCTTTATCATACCACTTGTAGAACCGGTGGTATGATAAAAAGCGTTTGTTTGTTGATTTTGCCAGTCATGGTGCATGTGTTGGTGGAAATCCCGAAAGGATCTGGTTAATTGCACTTCGAATATAGTCTCTTTTCTCTGCTGGAGCCATGGCACCTGTGATTCGATGGCGAGCAACGCCCTGCCAGACCAGGTTTTTTGTCTTTGGATTGATCATGTTTAATGTTAAATACCCTTCCTGATAGGTATCAATGATCGTTTCCGTGGGCCAGCTGCTCATCATCCAAGGGTAGGGATACCATGAAAAACCGGCGTTATAGCGTGTTTCCTGCAGACGTCTTTTTTCCGTAAACCCCCAGCTAAGCAACATATCCGCATCTTTGGCTGCTACTTCCTTCAGCCCTTTTAGTACCATGTCTTGTTCTACGGCGCGATGAATCCGTTGGCTCATAAAGCCATGAATCATACGCTCTTTGAATTTACCCTTGGGTTCCAGCCATGCCCAAGTTTTCAGACTGGGCCAGTTGACCTGTGGGTCGTAATCCCAGTTAACCTGTGGCTTGACGATACAGGAGGAAAGTAATGTCAGCAATAGTAGAGCGATAAGGGAATAAGCCAGCTTCATGGAGGGTACTCCTGTCTGCATGTGCATCTAGGAAAGCGACTGAAGTATAACGTAAGTCGTTTATTTCGCCCGATGAACCGTGTGGTTTCGATGGCTATGAAGCGTTATCGTTTAATAAGCGACTAGGAGCTGTTGACGTTTCACATTGGTAACCAGACAAAAGCACAAGCCAGAGCTACGACACTGACAAAGTTTCGCTTTAG
>NZ_BAABFL010000466.1:0-48024 GCF_039540975.1 Kistimonas scapharcae | reverse complement strand
CATGACACGTCTCCTAACCCAAGGAAAACCAGTGTCGTAAGTTTAGACGGGAGAATGGCTTATGTTAGGTGGTAATCAGGTTCATTTATGCGTTTCAGCCGCGCCTTCTTGAGGCATAACCCAACGTTTAATCTTCGGAAACAGCTGTTCCACCACGCGATGATTCGATCCATCGCCCCGCCACCACTCCCAAAGCTGATGCGGAGCCGGTATCAGATAGACACCATCGGCCTCTTCTTCCGGAATGGCCGCCGATTGGCGAGTCAACAGCGATAGGGACTCCGAACCCTCCGTATTGATGATACACAATCCGGTATTGATAACAGGCTCATCATCAATGTCATTATGCATGAGCCACCGGCAAACCATCTGACAATAATTCTGCACCTCGGCGCCTTCAACGGTTACTGTATACTCAACCTTTCCCTTGTACTTATTCCGAACATTTCGCAAAAAAGCTACAACGTGCTCATCAGGCTCCGCCAGGCCATAATCAAACCACTCAATCAGTGCGCCTGTTTGAAGGGATTCCTGATCTGCATACCGCCCCTGAGCAATAAGATCCGCCACATAGGAACTCGTATCAGCAAGCACGCCCTCCAGCTGAACATGAACAACCGGCGGCTTTCCCTTTTCAACCATTTTCTTGCACCACTCTTCTGCACCCACCAGAGACTGGCGAACGGCGAGCTCGCGCTCAAACGAAGTCGAGTAAAGCACTGCCTGAATCTGTTCCTGACTGTTCAGCGAAATAGGCGTACACGGGTATCCGGCTATTTGATGAATATGTGCAAACCTCGACCAGGCTTCTTTCAACAGTTCACCTGAAGAATATTTAAAATGCGTCACCCTGTCCCATTCTCCAAATGCTGCGCAGGGCTGTACAAAATGAGTCCTCCCCACCTGCGCTAACATAACGTCCCTTTCCCCCTTGTTCATCGTTGACGGATTCCTGGGAAAACCCAAATCCATCCGTTTATCACCAGCCATGAAGACCAACTCGGGAGCTTTTCCCTGAGAGATTAACTCGTTCATAATCCTATTAGCGGTTTCCTGCTTTTCATGATTGATGTGAACATTTTTTTCACTGACATTAGGGAACCCTTGATTTTTTAAGAAATCACAGGCCGCCTTATGTATCTCAGGATGGACTTCACGGGCAGTAATATAGTGAATAACCACACCTTTCGAGTGGGCGTACTCAAGAAACTCCCTTGCCCCCGACAGAGCCTGACTCGGCTGATACAGCCACCATGCACAGCTGCTCACGTCATCCATGCGATCACTGCGACCAATAAAGCCGGTGAAATAGCTAAAACTGTCAACTATCATGTCATCCACATCAGTGAATAAAACAGGTGTACTCTGGTTTCCTGTCCTCGTCGCTTGCAATCTCAGTTCTTCCAGCCGTTGATCAAGAGCCCTCCTTGCCAGGTCGAATACCTTTCTGTGGTGCGTTTTAACATCGCATCCACTCTGCCACGCAGCGGCAGTGACGACCTGTTCATGAAGACTCCGTATATCTTTTGCTTCTTCTGCGTCAACCGGGGGAATCATCGGCTTTTGCCAGTTAATTTGCTTCACAACACGGCGGGCCGAATCTACTGCCTCTTTGGAAGCTATATGTTCAGGTGTTATCGAACTGCCATCATAAGAAGAATGATCTTTAAATTGCCTATTAAATTGATCTGTTTTCGCCTGCAGAATCGAGTCCAATTTCAGATTAAACTTCATATTAAAACGCTCCATAACCGTCAGAAAAACACCCTGACTCCCCCTTGACCGGTAACCCATCCAACTTTCTGGCTACAGCAAAAAATGTAACCTGCTATTGGTTAACAGCGGACACCAATGTCATCAGACAAGCAGAAGTCAAGGGTTAGAGCATTTTTTCAGTCACGAGTTCCATCCAGAAGGACAGCTGCGTCGCCATTCCAATGGATAAATAGCCCGATGATTATGTGCGAATTCAACAATGCTAATCCTGCATTATGAAATTTCCGGATTAATTCATATCAGCACCTAAACCCAAGTGCTCAACACGCCAGTCCGCGCATTGCGTCGCTGTAGACGACAAAATAAGAGATTACTTTTCGGGTACTTCAAGGAACGATTGCATGCTTTTCCAGAAGCGCCCTGATATCGTCTGGAATGGCGATGGCTTTCTTCTGGTCATAATCAAAATGAATCATGACCGCTTCACCTTTTGCGCAACAGGTGCCGTTTTGCCAGGCCTCATGGCCGATCGTCATTGAGCTGTTACCCACTTTTAACAGACCGGTTCGTATCTCCACATCATCGCCATATTGAAGTTCGGCCAAGAAATCGACTGTTATCCTCGCGATGATTAACCGCCACTTGTGGATATCCAGGTCAGGCGTAAACAACCGGAAGATCGGCTCCCGTGCTTTTTCAAACCAGACCGGAAGAACCGCATTGTTGATATGACCTAGCGCATCGGTCTCACTGAAACGGGGCAACATGACTTCTGTAAACACAATCAATTCCTGTGCGGGTTAGGTAGGGACTGTTACAGCATGATTCTTCCGGGCAACTGCTATACGGCTTTTTCATCCTGAGATTCCCGATAATGACCGGGCGAACACCCCGTCCATTTTCTGAAGGCCCGTCCAAAATTACTGGGATCGTTATAATCCAGCCGCTCTGCAATTTCTTCCACGGTCAGCCGGGTATTACGAAGAAAATAGAGGGCCAGCCGCTTTCTTTCCTGATTTACCAGATTGCGATACGTCGTATTGTATTCCTGCAGTTGCCGCCGCAATGTCCTGGGGGACATACCGAGATGGTCGGCCGTCTGTTCCAGGCTGGGAATCACATTCTCCCGACTGCGCATAAACGTCAGCACCTGCTGTAACAGACCGGTTTCCAGCTTCAGGCTATCCAGCATTTTGCGACACTGCCGCTCAGCCGAGGCCATGGTGATGGCATCCGCCGTCGGTAACGGTACGGAAAGATATTGGGCAGGAAAGCGGAACTGATTGGCTGGACAGCCGTAATTCAGCACTGCTCCATCAAAATCAAGGGCGGCATGGTGACGGGGACACTCGCAGGCCAACTGAATCTCCAGCACCGTCTGCGAGCCGCCGTACAGAAACCGCCGGATCACCTGATGGCTGGCAATAAACGCATCCAGGTAAAAGACACGGTTAACGCCCAGCGCTACGACTTCATCAAACTGCAGAATTGCCGTATCGCCATCCTGGAACAATTGTACGGAAAGCAGCGGATAACGGGTCGCCAGGTACCGCTCAGACACTCGGATGGACTCTTCCATACTGCGGCTGCTCATGGCGGCAGTCGCCAGTGCGCCATGGCTGGGCAGATTCAGCTGCATACCCAGCTGCCAGCCCAGCGATGCATCGCCGGTTTGCTTGAGAATGATACTGACCAGGCGATCACAGCGATCAAAATCGATATGGCCATCGTCGGCATCCAGCTCAATACGCCGGATACCCGCAGCATCCAGAACGAACGGTTCATCAACTCCCTGCTGTCCTGCCAGTGACAACAGGTGTCGAACATACGTGGTCGGAATAGCAATTGTGGTTCTTTTATTCTTCATGCCGTCGCCATATGCTGACTGCCTGCCCGCGACCGATACAGGCATATCAGGCTCCCCCAGCCCTTCCCGGCCCCAAATGACCTTGGGCTCTGCCGGTTCCGCTCTGTATTTTGCCTGACAGAATACACAGTATTGAATAACAGACAAAAAAGATAATAACAGTCATCGGACCATGAACACACCTCACGCCGCCTCCAGATGCCCAAGACCGTCCCATGTCGACGTCAAACCCCGTCGCATGCGATTCGGACTCGACAGCCTGAAACGACACTGGCATAGCAATGATGCCTTCCGAAGCCATTTTTTCAATGGCCTCTCTACCCTGTTCCCCCAGGGAGAACGCTTCTTTATTGATTCTGTACGCGGTGTTCAGCACGAGATCACCGACCCGGTTCTGCTGGCTGAAATCAAGGGATTCATCGCCCAGGAAGCGGTTCACGGGCATGAGCACGATAAATACAACAACCTGCTGCGCGAACAAGGCTACGATATTGACAAGCTGGACCGCCACCTGGGCTTCTGGACGCGTCTGGGCCAGAAACTGATGACTCGGAAACAGCAGTTGGCTACAACCTGCGCCGTAGAGCACTTTACCGCCATCATGGCCAATGCCCTGATGAGATATCCCCAGGATTGGCTGGGAGATGCACCGGATGCCATGAAGGCCATCTGGCGCTGGCATGCCATTGAAGAAACTGAGCACAAAGCAGTCTGCTTTGACGCCTATGAAGCCGTTGGCGGCGGCTATTTCACCCGGATCCTGATGATGATTCAGACCACGATCCATTTCAGCTATGTCACCACCCGCCATGTCTGCCATTTTCTGGCCAAAGACGGCGTCTTGTTCAAAGCCAGCACCTGGAAAAGCGGCTTTCAGTTCCTGTGGGGAAAGCCGGGGTTAATCCGGCAGATTTTCAGGGATTACCTCGACTATTACCGTCCGAGCTTCCACCCTTGGCAACACGATAACAGTACACTGATCGACGAATGGAAAGCCCAGCACGAAGAAAAATATTCCGTTCGCCCTGCCGCCTGACCCAATTCGCCGGCTTCAGGCCGGCGCGCCTGCTACGCTGTTGTCATCCTTAACGAACCTTTCGCCGATACGGCCGTCTAACCTGTAGGATATAACGCCAGCAATGAGGCCCACTTTATGAGCAGTGGACATGACGTCCCTTCTCAATCCCACAGCCAGCCACGGGGACAATTCAGTTCACGGCTCGGTTTCGTGTTTGCCGCCGCCGGCTCCGCCGTTGGCATCGGTAATATCTGGGGGTTCCCCACCCAGGTGGCAGACAACGGCGGTGCGGCCTTTCTTATCATCTACCTCATACTCTCGCTATTACTGGCCTACCCGGCACTGGTCGCCGAGTTGATGATCGGCCGCTACAGTCAGGCCAACCCGATCACCGCTCTGGAACGACTACCCCATGCCCAGGCGTTCAGCAAACATGGCCATGCCTTGGGCTGCCTGGCCGTCATCACCATATGCCTGATCTTTGCCTTTTACAGCATCATTGGCGGCTGGCTGATTGCATACGGATTGGCACCTGTTTTCAATGAAATCGGTCTGGAAACTGCTGCCAACTGGCTGGTCAGTTTCACCCCGGAACGAAATCTACTGATGACAGCCTGTTTCATTGTTATCACGCTAACCGTTGTTAATGGTGGGATAGAAAAAGGGATTGAAAAATGGTCATCGCGCCTGATGCCATTGCTGGTGATTCTTCTGCTGATTCTCATTGGCTGTGTAATCGGACAGGATGGCGCTTTCGATGGGGTACGGCACTATCTTGTGCCGGACTTCAGTAAAGTGACACCAACGCTACTGTTCAATGCGCTGGGACAATCCTTTTTTTCCATGTCTCTGGGAGTTGGCGCCATGATGGCCTACGGCTCTTACCTCAGCAAGCGGGCTAATCTCCCGGCGATGGCCCTGCAGGTCTGCCTGCTGGATACTGGTATCGCATTTCTTGCAGGCCTGCTGGTCATTCCCTGTATGTTTGTGGCCTTGAAAAGCGGCATGATGATTTACGATGACAACGGCCTGCTACATTCCAGCGATACCCTGGTATTTAACGTGCTCCCGGCCTTTTTCTCATCGCTCGGCGTCATCGGCTCAATTTTAGGTGTCATGTTTTTCGCTCTGATGACCATTGCAGCACTGACATCGTCGATATCGATGCTGGAAGTACCGGTTTCCTGCCTGACTGAACGAGGCAAGCTCTCCCGGCAGAAAGCCAGTCTGGTGATTTGTCTGCCTGTCCTGCTGTTGTGCACCCTGATTATTGCTAATTTCAGCACCCTCTTCAGTGGCGTCATCACACTGACAACACGGTATGCACAGCCGTTCAATGCCCTCTTATTCTGCCTGTTTGCAGGCTGGCTCATGCATCGGAACCATCGACTGAAAGAAATCCAACAAGGCTTCAGTCAGGTTGAAGAGACAATTTTCTGGCGCATCTGGCCCTGGTATGTCCGTTATTGCTGCCCCTTATTAATTGGCAGCTTGTTGCTATTTGGCTGATGAAACCTCTTACACAAAACCGACGTCAATAAATCAACATTGATGCCGAATCCCCAAGAACAATACCAAGCAAAGATCTGTCATCTAAAGTTACAGATGACGATAAATAGAACAAAAGCCATAAATACTATGCATCAATCTCAAACGGATATTGAATCTGTGTATCAAACGTCGCAGCCTCCAGCGAAAGGATACACACTTATTGAATTGCTGATGGTCGTGATCATTGTTGGGATCATGGTCGGCTATGGTACTTACTTGTACCAGGATATTGTGCGTAGCGCTAAAGTTACGGAAGCAGCCATAGCTGCGAAGGAAGTACGCCAGTCAATAGAAGCGCATGTTGCAATAAAACGTGAACTCCCCAATGGCTTCACACGCAGCATGGCAGGCATCAACTCCTCCGTCATTGATAAAATTGAAACCATAAAAATCAGTGATACGGATATCCAGGTGAATGTTTTCATCAAACGCGAAGTCTTCCCCGATGAATCTGAGCAGCAGGTCTATACCCTGTTGGGTAATTTAGTCACAGCCACGGGGACTGTAGCCTGGCATCCCTGTGGAGAAGACAACTGCATAACACCCGCCTCAAAACTCCCGACTGCAGCGACATTACCCCCCCCTATCGTCGGCCCTGGGGGTATCATTATTGCGTCAGGCCCTACTCCAGCACCCGCTCCGGTGCCTGCAGGTCCGACACCAACTCCGGGGCCTGCGGGTCCGGCACCTGCTCCGACACCTGCAGGTCCGACGCCAACTCCGGGGCCTGCGGGTCCGGCACCTGCTCCGGCACCTGCTCCGGCACCTGCTCCGGCACCTGCTCCGGCACCTGCTCCGGCTCCGGCTCCGGCTCCGGCTCCGGCTCCGGCTCCGGCTCCGGCTCCGGCTCCGGCTCCGGCTCCGGCTCCATCGTCAGATTCACGCATTATGTACTTCTGCAAAGAGCAATCGGACTATAGTCCACACCCTGAACATGGACAGATTAATTTTGAAGTCAATTACGTAGGTAGTAGTTATGAAAGAGACTACACACTTTATGGAAATAACGAAGAATGTAAGAAAGTCACAAAGGCGTATGGTAAAGACGTAGATTACCTCTGGGTAACAGGACTAAGTATTTTTATGTTTAATTCGGGCAAAATCTATCCTGAAACAGACTTTCCGGATTCAACGGCCTGTTACACAGTGAAATATCATCCGACCCCTTCGAGGCGAACACTGGAAAAACGTGGCATAGCAGGCAAAACGGAGGGATGCCCGGTGACGATTGCAGACCCTTCACGTCCTCAAGAGCTTCCTCCGGGTACGAATGCGCCTGGCTGGCCAGGGCGGATTCACCTTTGTCGTGAAGAGTCTGGATACGATATTAAATCAGTCTGGAAAACAGACTCCAGCTTCTTCGGGGATGTTAACAACGATTTATTCCCATACACGATTTGTGTAGGGGGACAGCCAAACGGATATAATGTCCTCTCAGTCGACATTCAACCCCATACCTCCATAGCCCCGGTTTGGACCGTTTACCCGGCGCTGGATTTCAAGGCTGGGGAAGAAGCCTGTTATATTGTCGCTAAAATACCCGATGGCATAGGGATTAAGTTGGTCGTGGCCGACCGCGACCCAACGGGAGGAGGGTGTACCCCACGCAAATAACCGGCCAGTGGATTTATCCACTGCGAAAATAGCACTCTTGATAACAGGGAGGAAAGGCTGGTTTACAGCCTTTCCCCATTCTATCGAATACTGATACCCTTCCAGATTACCCACGGGTCTAACGGATACAATACACGTTTATGCATTAAACCCATGGAATAGATATTCGCTTATCTAGCAGTTTCTCCCAAGACGACAGATCCATAAGAACAAATCTGTCAGACTCACCGTTGAGCATTGGAGTATCAAGAAAATACTCCGATAAAATAATCGTATGGGGTATTAGATAGAATTATTAAAACCAACCAATACATAAAGATTAAAATGTTCGCCAAGGGGAAGTGCCGTCAAAAAAATGGCGTTGTTTCTATCCAAATAAATAATCGGAAAACAAGTCGGCATCGGCATCGGCATCGGCATCGTGATTAATAACACCGGCAGTTACAGAGGTTACACACTGATTGAGATAATGGTGATCGTTTGTATTGTCGCTATTATGGCCGGCTATGCCATTAATACCTACCGAGATTATTCTACACGCGCCCGACTCACTGAGGCCGCACAACTGGCCCATACCGTCCGCCAATCCATTGAAACGCATGTTGCAACAAAACGCACACTCCCCCCAAGCGAAATGCGTAGCTTTGCCGGTCAGAACATGGACGTCGTCGAAAAAATGGAAACGGTCAGAACCGGCCCCAATTCAGTGCGAATTAATATCTACATCAAGCCCGAGGTCTTTCCTGATGAGCCGGAGCAACAGGTCTTTTCACTGCTGGGTAACATTGTGGGTGGTGAAATGTCATGGGATGAATGTGGCGGCAATGGCTGCCTGACCGATATATCCAGCCTGCCCACGCCAGTGGCTGCTCCGCCCTCTACGCCCTCCAATGGCGGAGGTATTCAGGTTGCCACCGCGCCACCGAAAATCCCTCCGCCATTTAGGCCACCAACAGGCCCGATAGCACCACCAGGACCAAGCTCACCGCCTTCCGTTTTGCCACCGACAGTACCGCCGGTTACGCCACCGACAGCACCTCCGGTTACGCCACCGACAGCACCTCCGGTTACGCCACCGACAGCACCGCCGGTTACACCACCGACAGCACCGCCAGTTACACCACCGACAGCACCGCCGGTTACACCACCGACAGCACCACCGGTTACACCACCGACAGCACCTCCTCCAGCAGGATGGCGAGGCGATTACTTGGTATGTAAGGAGGCTTACGGTACTTATGGTGTAGATGCTTACTTTAGAACCGACTCAAGATTATTCGGGAATTATTCAAAAACCCTTGTATATCCTTTTGTTATTTGTGCGGGAGGGAGACCCAATTACGGGATGCTCTCCTTAACCCTGTCCCTAACGGATGGCTCTATGCCAGCGATCACCCTTTATCCAGAACGGGATTTCAGTCCGGGAGAGACAGCATGCTACATTGTCACTCTAGAAAAAACCGTTGTTCTCGGTGACCATGACGGGAGCGCTGTGTGCACGAAGAGAACACCTTAATCGTATATTCGCCATTGAGTAGGAAATAGAAGCCGTAGAACTGTGAAAAATAAAAATGCCAGTATCAATACTGTCGATACTGGCATTTTTTTTATTGAATGAATCAGACTAAAAAGTCACCCTTGGCCTGTTCATCCGCATGATAGGAAGAGCGCACGAGAGCGCCTGAAGCCACCTTACTGAAGCCCAGTTTTTTCGCGGTGTCTGCCAGCTCAGCAAATTCATCCGGATGCACAAAGCGCTTGACCGGCAGGTGATGGCGGGAAGGTTGCAGGTACTGGCCCAGGGTGATCATTTCAATATCGTGGGCTCTCATATCCTCCATAACCTCGATAACCTGCTCATTGGTCTCCCCAAGCCCCAGCATCAAACCGGATTTGGTCGGTACTGACGGGTTACGGGCCTTGTACTGCTTCAGCAGATCCAGTGACCACTGATAATCCGATCCCGGCCGGGCCATCTTGTACAGTGCTGGCGCGGTTTCCAGGTTATGGTTGAAGATATCCGGCGGTGTTTCGCTGAGGATATCCAGAGCAACCTCCATACGTCCCCGGAAGTCAGGCACCAGGATTTCAATCTCAACCTCACTGGAACGATCACGGATTTCCTGGATGCAGCTGGCAAAATGCCCGGCACCGCCATCACGCAGGTCATCACGATCCACCGAGGTGATAACGACGTATTTCAGACGCATATCGGCAATCGCCTGGGCCAGGTGTGCCGGCTCACCTTCATCCAGCGGCTTGGGTCGACCATGGCCCACATCGCAGAACGGACAACGGCGGGTACAGATATCCCCCATGATCATGAAGGTCGCGGTGCCACCATGGAAACACTCACCCAGGTTCGGGCAGGACGCTTCCTCACAGACCGTGTGCAGGGCATGCTTGCGCAGAAGCTTCTTGATGCGCTCCACTTCCGGGGAAGCCGGAATACGGACACGCAGCCAGTCCGGCTTGCGCGGCATGTCTTCCTTGGCTGTCGGGATAACCTTGACCGGAATCCGGTCAACCTTGTCCGCCCCCCGGTATTTCACTCCCGGCTCAAGCCGACGTTTTTTCGTGGCGTCGGTGGCTCCCGCGGCGCTGGCGGGATTGGATGATGCGCTTGTCATTTCGCTTAGTCCCAGCTTTGTCGGGTCTCAATCTCAGTATAACCAAGGCCCTGCACCAGATGGTGCGTCAATCGTTCACCGGCGGACGCACAGTCCGCACTGTTGTCATAATCTGCCAGCCGGGTCATGGCTAAACCGGCATACCCACAGGGGTTGATGCGTAGAAACGGTGACAGGTCCCCATTGATATTCAATGCCAGCCCGTGAAAAGAGCATCCTCGTCGGATTCTTAGCCCGAGAGACGCAATCTTGGCGTTATCGACATAAACGCCCGGTGCATCCGGCTTGGCAGAAGAAGTAACACCGTACTCCTTCAGCGTCTCGATGATGGCATTCTCAATATGCGTGACCAGCGCCCTTGCCCCCAAACTTAACCGACGGATATCCAGCAACAAGTAAGCCACCAATTGCCCTGGGCCGTGATAAGTCACCTGCCCGCCCCGGTCGACCTGAACAATCGGAATATCGCCGGGATTCAACACATGCTCGGCTTTACCTGCCTGACCCTGGGTAAAGACCGGCTGATGTTCAAGGAGCCAGATCTCATCACTGCACTGACGATCTCGACTATCCGTATAGGCCGCCATGGCCTTCCAGACCGGTTCATAGGGCTGAATACCGAGCTGGCGGATAATCAGCCGTTCCGGCTCATTAACAGGTTCATGGCAGGGCAAAGGTTCTGTCATTGTTTTATTACAGCACCATCTGTATCCGGCCGCTGGCCTTCAACTCTTCAAAAATGGCTTGGAGCTGATCTTCACCCGTCGCTGTAATGGTGACGTTGATCGCCTGATAATTCCCGTTCTTGCTGTCACGCAGGGTCGCACTGCCGTCATGGGACGGATCATGCTTCTTGATGACCTGCAGCACGAATGCTTTCAGATCCGGTGCGGCATTACCCACAATCTTGAGAGGGTAAGCACAGGGAAACTCAATTTTGGGGGCTTTCTGTTCTTCAGTAGACATCAATCATTTACCTCGCAGGCATCCGGAAAAACGAACCTTGGCGTTTTTCCACTAGCCAGCTTTATAGGTCTGGTAAAGGCCAGCCACATGGCGCCAGACGCCTCCTGGCTTGCCCTTACCAACCGGGATACCATTCAATTCGATAATCGGCAGAATTTCTTTGCTGGAACTGGTGATCCAGATTTCATCCGCAGTTGTGAGTTCGTTAACAGACACATCCCGTTCTTCACAAGGATAGGTGCCATCATTGACCACCAACTCCAGCACCAGTGCCCGGGTAATACCACTCAAGATCTTATGACTTCTGGGCGGTGTGATAATCGTCCCATCGCGCACGATGAAGACATTGCTGGATGAGCCTTCCGTTACCCTTCCCTCAGCATCCACCAGAATCGCTTCAGTGGCACCGCTGTTCAACGCCAGCTGGTGATGCATGACATTGCTCAGCAGAGACGTGCTCTTGATATCACAACGCTGCCAGCGCTGGTCTGGCGCCGTGATAGCCGTACCGCCCTTCACGTCGTCCAGTGAGTCATTGATGCGTGGCGCAAGCGGCATTGTCATCACAAACACCGTCGGCCGGGTTTCAGTCGGAAATCCATGCTGACGGGAAGCATAACTTCCCCGTGAAATCTGGAGGTATAGCGCCTGATGCTGCCCCGGGTTGCGGCTGAGCAGCTGATCAAAAATAGAACGCCATTCAGTAATCGTTATTTCCACAGGTAACTGGATGGCTGCCAGACTGGCATTCAGTCGCTCCATGTGTTTCTCAAGACGCAGAGGATGCCCATGAAATACAGGAATGACTTCATACACGCCATCCCCGAACAGAAAGCCACGGTCAAGCACGGAAATCTGTGCCTTTTCCAGCGGAAGCATTTCACCATTCAGGTAGACATCAGACATAACAACGATTCAATCCAGCTAAAAGCAATACTGCCGTAACCTGTTAACAACAGGTTACGGCAGTGACAGAGCCTGACTCAACATTAACTGAACAGGCCAGCAAAGAAGCGAAGAATACCGTCCCAGAGACGCTTGAAGAAACCGCCTTCCTCGACAGGCTCCAGTGCGATCAGGGGCACTTCGGAAATCACTTCGTCATCCAGTGTGACTTTCACCGTACCGACCTTCTGGCCAGCGGCAACAGGTGCCATGATATCCTGATCAATCAGCATACTGGCCTGAACCTGCTTGTCCTTGCCACGGGGTACCGTGATCACAAGGTCTTTTTCCAGACCTACGGCCAGCTCATCCTGAGCACCTTTCCAGACACGTACCTGCTCCAGGGTCACACCGCCTTTCTTGACGTCAACATTGTCGAAGAAACGGAAGCCGTAGGTCAGCAGTTTCTGGGTTTCATTGGCCCGGCTGCGCTCGCTCCGGGTCCCCATCACGACAGCAATCAAACGGCGACCTTCACGCTCGGAAGACGCTACCAGACAATAGCCGGCTTCATCCGAATGGCCAGTCTTGATGCCATCCACGTTCGGGTTGGTGAACAGCAGGGTATTCCGATTAGCCTGCGGATTCAGTGGCTTACCTGTACGCTTATCCACACCGTACTGAAACTCTTTTTCCGCATAAATCGGGTAGTACTCGGGATGATCATTGATCATGTGACGCGCCAGAACCGCCAGGTCCCGGGCAGAACTGTAATGGTTCTCAGCCGGCCAGCCAGACGCATTCACAAAATGGGTATTGGTCATGCCAAACTGCTCAGCGGTGGAGTTCATCAGCTGGGCAAAACCATCTTCACTGCCGGCCACGTATTCCGCCAGAGCCACGCTGGCATCGTTACCAGAAACAATGATGACGCCTTTCAGCAGATCAGACACGGAAACCTTTTCACCCACTTCAATAAACATCAGTGAGCCTTTCATGCGCCAGGCTTTCTCGCTGACGGTGACCTGGTCGTCACGACCGATATTGCCGTTGGCCAACTCGGTTTCCACCACATAGGCGGTCATCATCTTGGTCAGGCTGGCGGGAGGCAGCTTCTGATCCGCATTTTTCTCCGCCAGTACTTCACCACTGGCGGCATCCACCAGGATATAACCATCCGCCGCCACTTGAGGGGGAGAAGGAATCAGGCCGGCCGGCAGCGCCTGGGCCACACTGGAGAAGGTCAACAGGGCCATGACAGCCATACAGGCTGAAAATACCTGTCCTTTCCGTAGAAAGTGCAATGAGATCAGGTGTTTCATATTGTTCGCTGTAGATAACTGCGGATGAATAGCCGGGCATTATAACAACAGGTCAAGCCCGCTTTAATACGACATAACCGACTATTGCAGTAAAGTTCAGTAAATAGTGCCAGACATCAACCTTCTGTCGCCGAAGACTACTCGCTTGTCGGAACCCTAAGAATATGTGCGATATTCGGTATTGGAGATTACTCAAACACCAGGTGACCGCGCTCAAGACTGGCTTCTGCCAGAAGATCACCCACCTTCAGCGCATCATTGCGATTGGGCAGAGGCCCAACCCTGACACGGTACAGTGCATCGGTCTCATCATCCACCTGAGTCACTTGCACAGGCTGCGTGATGACCTGCTGTAACCGCTTCTGCAGGGCTTCCGCGCCCGTCCGGGTGCTGAGTGCCGCCACCTGAAGATAAATCGATAACGGTGTCAACGCAGCCGTTTTTTCACTATCCCCTGCTCCAGGAGCCTGAGCGACCTGTCGCATAGGCTGGGTCGTGTCAATCGCTTCAATCACGACATTGGCCGTGCCTTTATTCTGAAAACCCAGCTTCTTGGCAGCAGCATAGGAAAGATCAATCACCCTGTTACCATGGAATGGACCACGGTCATTGACCCGCAACACAACATTGCGACCATTCGCTTTGTTGGTGACCCGTACATAGGATGGCAGAGGCAGGGTCTTGTGGGCCGCTGTCATCGCATACATATTGTAAGTTTCACCATTCGCAGTTTTGCGGCCATGGAACTTGGTACCATACCAGGAAGCAATCCCTTCCTGCCGAAAACCCGCTGCAGACGCCAAGGGCTGGTAAGACACACCTGCCAACTGATAAGGGGAGTTCTTCAAAGGCCCGTTATGCGGCTGAGGCACAGCATCCGGTATCTGGCTGACATCCACACTCTGTGACGGTGCGCCATCACGCACCATAGGCGGCGCTGAACACCCCGCCATGACCATCAGAATCATCCCTGCCAACACCATCCATGGTTTCCCTGTTACGGCGCCCGTGCTGGCGCGTTGTTCAATACGTCCCATTGAACTGCACTGCATACACATCATGGTGTGGTATCAGCCTTTGCCTGCAACTTATCCTGCGTTTGATCCTGCAACTGCGCCTGATACTGAGACTGCACCTGCCTGCCCAGCTGATAAACGGCCATTGCGTAGAGGTTACTTCGATTATATCGAGTAATGACATAGAAGTTGTCCAGCGTCAGCCAGTACTCTGGCGCGTCCTTACCTTGAAGCTTCAAGCCGCGAACCTTCGCAGAGGATGGTACATCCTTCTGGGCTGTC
Organism: Kistimonas scapharcae; assembly: GCF_039540975.1. Lineage (NCBI taxonomy): Bacteria > Pseudomonadati > Pseudomonadota > Gammaproteobacteria > Oceanospirillales > Endozoicomonadaceae > Kistimonas > Kistimonas scapharcae. The sequence continues at coordinate 33,157 of NZ_BAABFL010000466.1, read as the reverse complement.
CAACCGGCTTCTTTCGCCCGACTCATCAGCATGGAAGGCTTGGGATTATCCTCCAGAATGTCACTGAACTGCTTGCCTTTGACCTTGGCCTGAGTCGCCACAGGCTTGCCTTCCGCCCAACCGTGCCGGCTCAGGTAGGAGGCAATACTGCCAATTGCATCCGCCGGAGAATCCCAGATGTCAGCCTGACCACTGCCATCAAAATCAACTGCATACTCCCGGTAGCTGGATGGCATGAACTGGGGAATGCCCATCGCACCGGCATAGGAACCTGTCAGCGATAACGGATCAAAGCCCTGTTCCCGCGACAGGATCAGGAAAGCTTTCAGCTGCCCCTGAAAATAGGTGGCGCGCCGAGGATAATTAAAGCCCAGTGTCGACAAAGCATCTACCACCCGGAACCCCCCACGGAATCGCCCATAGTGGGTTTCCACACCCAATATCCCCAAAATGACGTAAGCAGGTACGCCGTAGGTTTTTTCAGCATTTTCCAGGGTTTTCTGGTTCTTCTTCCAGAATTCGACGCCACGCTGAACCACAAGATCACTGATAAAGCGGTTACGATACTCCCACCACTCCAGGCTACGTTCCGCCGGACGTTCCATCAGTTCAATAATACGGTCCTGACTCTCCACCTGATTGAACAGGGATTCCAGCTCCTGCTGGTCAAACCCCTCTTCCCTGACGAGTTCATCAATAAACAGCTTCACTTCCGGCTGACCGGCAATACCGGCAGCCTGTACAGGCATCACCACACTACTGCTGACCAACACACTGCCAACCAGCCATGTGCGAATACGGTGCTCCATGGCCACCGACAACGGCTGGGAAAGATACTTCACAGTCAGGGATAAGCCCCGTGACAGCAACGATTTCATACAATCACTCCTGGCGCTCCTGGCCATCAAAACTGCCGCCGATATTGACAATACCTGTCGGCGGAAGCAGTAACTTCTACAAGAATAACACTCTATACCAGCCCTCTGGCTACTGTGTTTTTCCGGTAAGGCTCACCATACCTGGATCAATCGCTATTCTTCTTTTCGAATCTCAAACGACGGAATCTCATGACATTGTATCGTCATCAGAGAGGGAGAAATATTACAAGATGTTGCAGGCGTTCAGGATTTTGTCAGCAGAACGCCTGAAATGTTTCCAGTCATATTGAAAGGATCAAGTATATCTACCAAGGAAGTTCTTGTGTGTATGCACTGACATCAAAACACCGAAGCCTGCCATCAGTGTCACAATCGAGGTGCCGCCACGACTGACCAGCGGCAGCGGCACACCGACCACCGGAAGGAGTCCGCTCACCATACCGATATTCACGAAGACGTACACAAAAAACGTCAGCGTAATACTGCCTGCGATCAGCCTTCCATAGAGCGTCTGGGCATTCATCGCAATATAAATACCACGACCGATAATCAGCGCATAAGCTGCCAGTAAGACTGCCACACCGAGCAGCCCAAACTCTTCAGCAAGAACAGCAATAATAAAGTCGGTATGACTTTCAGGCAGAAAGTCGAGGTGCGACTGAGTACCCAGCAGCCAACCTTTCCCGTAGAGGCCGCCTGAACCAATCGCGATTTTCGATTGAATGATATTCCAGCCAGAACCCCACGGATCACTTTCCGGATTAAGAAACGTTAATACCCGCTGCTTCTGATAGCCATGCATAACAAAGTGCCACATCGCCCAGATCGCCGGTATCGCCAGCAACACCGCCGTACCGATGATGCGCCAGCGCAGTCCCGCCAGAAGCAGAACAAAAATACCTGAAACAGCAATCAACAACGCGGTTCCCAGATCAGGCTGCTCCAAGATCAGCACAACGGGAATACCAATCATTAACAGGCTGACACCAATTTCCTTATACCCCGGAGGTAAAGGATGGCGACTCAACCACCCAGCAATAGTCAACGGCATGACCAGTTTAAGGATTTCAGACGGCTGAAACCGGAATCCCGGGAGGCTAATCCAGCGCTGTGCTCCCTTAGACTCAATACCAATGATCAGCACACCAACAAGCAAGACTACCGCAGCCCCATACGCATAAGGTGTCAGACGCTGCATCAACCGCTGGGGTACCTGGGCGACAACCGCCATCACAACGAAGCCTATCGCGAGGTAAGTCGACTGTCGCATGATCATGGCCATATCACGACCATTCGCGCTATACAGAACAAACAACCCTGCCGCGCAAAACAACAGCAACATCAGCAGAAGCACAGGATCCAAACAGAGACGATTCCATACCGACTGGGTACGACGCAGGTCATGGTTATCATCCAACTGACGGATAAAATCACGGCTCATCCATTCCCCTCCCTTGCCGCCAGCTTCGCCGACGACTTGTCTGCCTGCTTACCCTGACGAGGCAACAAGTAGGCATCCATGACTTTTTTTGCCACGGTTGAGGCCAAGGACGAATCGTTTTCTACCACAACCGCGACAGCGATCTGCGGGTTTTCAACAGGTGCAAAACCGATGAAAAGGCCATGATCACGCTGAAACTCTTCGAGCTGTTCGGCGTCATACTTTTCTCCTTGGGCAATACCGACCACCTGGGCGGTACCGGTTTTACCGGCCATGGAATATTTCAGATGTCGCCCAATACGCCAGTAAGCCGTACCTCGGGGAGAGGCCACCACGTCTGTCATGGCATCAATGATCGCATCCCACTCCTTGGCCGAACGATCCTGAATCACATCAGGCTCCGACAGTTTCTCATCGGGACTGGGCTTGGCCAGGCGAGGTTGGTGCACCAGCCCTCGGTTGGCGATCACACTGGTCGCAGCCGCCAACTGCAATGGTGTTGTCAGCATATAACCCTGACCTATACCACTGATTACGGTTTCTCCCGGATACCAGGGACGCCCACGGGCGCGACGCTTCCATTCCGGCGAAGGCATCAAACCGGGTCTTTCAGATGCGATATCCAACCCCGTACGATCACCAAACCCAAAGCGGACCATGTAGTCGTGAATCGTATCTATCCCCATCTTGACCGCAACGGTGTAGAAGTAGGTATCGTTAGAGACCACAATAGATCGATGCAGATCCACAACACCGTGCCCCTGCCGCTTCCAGTTACGGTATTTATGATCATCACCGGGCAGCTGGAAGTAACCGGGATCATTGACTTTAAAACGACGATCAACGGCTTTGCTGTCCAGTGCCGCCAGCCCCATGAAGGGCTTGATCGTTGATGCTGGCGGATACTCACCCAACGTCGCACGGTTATAAAGAGGACGATGAATGCTGTCCCGCAATTCGCTATAGCTTTTGTAATCGATTCCCGTCACAAAAGGATTGGGGTCAAAGGAAGGTGTACTGACCAGAGCCAGCACGCCACCAGTATTTGGATCAATCGCAACGACAGAACCCCGTTTACCCGCCAGGGCTTTGCTCGCAGCCGCCTGCAGATCAAGATCAAGGTACAGCTGCAGATCTTTCCCCGGCTCCGGATCCACCCGTTTCAACACCCGCAGAATGCGACCACGGGCATTGGTTTCCACCTCCTGGTAACCCGGCTTACCAAGCAGTGCAGACTCGTAATATTTTTCCACCCCGGTTTTGCCAATAACATGGGTGCCGCTATACAACGCCGGGTCCAAGGTGGCCAGCTCCCGATCATTGATACGACCCACATAACCGATCGCATGGGCAAACTCTTCATCGTAGGGGTAGTGACGGATCAGCTGTGCCTCGACTTCCACACCCGGCAGCCTGAACTGATCAACCGCAATTTTGGCAATTTCTTCTTCTGAAAGGCGGTATTTAAGTGGCACCCCTTCGAACGGGCGCCGTTGCCGCAAACGCTGCCGGAATTTCTCCAGCTCATTCTCAGACAATGGCAGGATCTCACCGACGGCCTCTAATGTGGCCTCGATATCCTTCACCCGTTCACGGACAATGGTCAGGGTGTAGCTGGGTTGATTTTCAGCCAGCAAACGTCCCTTGGTGTCATAAATCAGTCCGCGTATGGGAGGCACTGCCTGCAGGTGAATCCGGTTCTCTTCGGACTGGGTGGCCAGATCGCTGTAATTCATCACCTGCAGGTAAAACATGCGCGCCAGCAGCCCCCCGGTAATGATCAACATAACCAGTACGGACAGCCAGAGCCGGAAGTTGACCAAGCGGCGTTCGCTGTAATGATCCTTGAACGTGTCAGACGCCATGTATCCCTGAGCTGTCAGCGGTGATAAGGGTGATTATTAAGGATGCTCCATGCCCGGTACAACTGCTCTGCAATTAGAACCCGTACCAGGGGGTGGGGAAGTGTCAGTGATGACAGGGACCAGCGGAGATCCGCGCGGGCCGATACTTCAGGCAACATCCCTTCCGGTCCACCCACCAGCAAACTGACATTCTCACCCAGATCATGCCAGCCGCCCAACTGGTCGGCCAGTTTCTCCGTCGACCAGTTTTTGCCATTCACTTCCATGGCAATCACCTTGTCGCGGGAGTCAATGGCCGCCAGCATCTGATCGCCTTCCTTGCGTTGCATCCGGGCAATATCCGCTCCGCGGGTACGTTTACCCAGCGGGATTTCACGGAGTTCCAGGGAAAAGTCGGCCGGCAGACGTCGGGCATATTCGCTATACCCCTCGGTCACCCAGCCGGGCATCTTCTGGCCGACGGCAATCAGTCGGATACGCATCAGGGCGTCGCAATCGCTTCAGGGGCGGATTCCCACAGGCGTTCGATATCATAGAACTGGCGGGTCGCCGGCAGCATGAGGTGCACCACGGTATCGCCAAGGTCAACCAGAACCCACTCAGCCTTGTCGTCGCCCTCCACGCCAATCGGACGAATCTGGTTTGCCTTGCAGCGTTCCACCACGTTATCTGCGAGAGACTTCACATGACGGTTGGACGTACCGGAGGCAATAATCATGAAATCGGTCACGCTGGTCAGACCACGCACGTCCAGCACCTTGATATCATTGCCTTTCATCTCTTCGATGGCGTCAACCACCAGATCTCTCAGTTGTTCAGAACCCATGTAAGCAACAAAATCCTCGATTGAAGAATGAAAAATGACCTGAGTGTATCAGGGACACTCAGGTCATAAAGCCGTATTCATACGACAATTCGTCGTACTGACGCGCTGACTGACACTTACTGCCGAACGTGCCCATCACCCAGAACAACGTATTTCTCCGATGTCAGCCCTTCCAGACCGACAGGGCCACGCGCATGAATCTTGTCGGTTGAGATGCCGATTTCAGCGCCCAGCCCATACTCAAAACCATCTGCAAAACGGGTGGATGCATTCACCATAACAGAACTGGAATCCACTTCCCGCAGGAACTTGCGCGCCCGGGAGAAATCTTCCGTCACAATGGCATCGGTGTGGTGAGAACCATAATGGTTGATATGCGTGATCGCATCTTCCATGCGATCAACCACCTTGATGGACAGCACGGGCGCCAGGTACTCCGTACTCCAGTCTTCCTCAGTCGCTTCAATCGCGGAAGGGATAATGGATCGGGTGCGAGGACAACCGCGCAATTCCACACCCTTTTCGGCGTAGGCATTGGCCAGCACAGGCAAAACACCACCAGCAATATCCTTGTGCACCAACAGGGTCTCCATCGTGTTACAGGTGCCATAACGGTGGGTCTTGGCATTGACAGCGATGCGTTCGGCCTTGTCCGGATCAGCGCGATCATCAATATAAACGTGGCAAATGCCGTCAAGATGCTTGATCACAGTCACCCGGGCATCCCGGCTAATCCTTTCGATCAGCCCCTTACCGCCACGGGGAACAATGACATCCACGAACTCCGGCATGGTGATGAGTTCACCCACCGCCTCACGATCGGTAATCTCAAGCACCTGCACGGCATCCACCGGCAATCCTGTAGATTCCAGCCCTTCACGAATGCATCGCGCAATGGCCTGGTTGGAATGAATCGCTTCGCTACCGCCCCGCAGTATAGTGGCATTACCGGATTTAAGGCACAGGCTCGCTGCTTCCACAGTCACATTGGGGCGGGATTCATAAATAATGCCAATCACCCCCAGCGGCACCCGCATCTTGCCAATCTGGATACCACTGGGCACATAATGCAGATCCGAAATATTACCCACAGGATCCGGCAACGCCGCCACCTGTTTCAGCCCTTCAATCATGTTATCAACACGGTCAGATGTCAGCGCCAGCCGGTCCAACATGGCGTCATTCAGACCATTCTGACGGCCGTTCTCCAGATCTTTCTGGTTAGCCTGATGGATCTGCGCTCGGGAAGCGTCCAGAACAGCAGCAATTTTCAGCAGCGCAGCATTCTTCTGCCCAGCATCGGCACTGGCGACCACTGTCGCCGCAGCACGGGCCTGCTGCCCCAGACGCTGCATATAGGCTTTCACATCTCCGGACAAGTTCGCCTCCATCATGACAGTGTCAGCCGCGATTGATGTATGCAACCGGAGCCTAGCTGCTCATTTTGTTGTTCAGGTATCGGGCGATTATAACTTGTCTGCCTGACAGCGCCATAGCTGACTGACTGGGTGAGTGGCCAACCACTGCGTCTTAATCTTCTGATTTTGGAGCAAGGTATACTGCTATTTTAACCGCGTAGACCTTGCCCATGACGCATCTGAATTGAATGATTTTATTTGCAGGTAACCGTGATCAAAGTTCTGCCACCGGAACCGTGAACCAGAACGTGGTTCCCCCCTCCGGATTCCGGATAAAGTTCAGCACTCCGCCATGGGTCTGGATGATACTGTGACAGACAGATAACCCAATCCCCATACCGTCATCCTTGGTCGTATAAAAAGGCGTAAACAGTTGGTGATCTGCATCGTCTGCCAAACCATAACCACGATCAATAACCGATACGCGGACAAATTCACGATCCTGACGCTCCGTACTGACCCATAAACCCACGTCTTTCTCTGGCATATCCCGCATCGCTTCCATGCCGTTTCTGACCAAATTTAACGCCACCTGCTGAATTTGTACCGGATCAACTTTTATGGCGGGAAGACCTTCAGCCAAATCAAGGTGAATTTCCATGCCATTATGGCGGGCATCCACTTCCGCAAGCTTAACGACATCCTGCACCAGTCGGTTACAGTCCACGACCTGAAGACAGTGGTCCGGCTTTTTCACAAAACTGCGGATGCGGGCAATGATATCGCCGGCACGCCGTGCCTGAACGCCAATTTTTTCCAACCCATCGCGCAGTGACTCCATATTGATAGGGTCACGCTGCATCAGGCGCTGGCAAACCTGGGCATAATTATTAATCGCCGTCAGCGGCTGGTTCACTTCATGGGCAAATCCGGAGGCCATTTCCCCCATACTGCTCAAACGGGACATATGCATCAGTTTGTCCTTCTGCTCCTGCAATTCGTCCAGCGCATCCTGCAGTGCGTCTTGATGCCGTTTTTTCTCGGTGATATCCCGGAAAACGATTACCGCACCATCGGCTTCACCATCACGCATAAACGGCGTACAGGAATAATCCACAGGAAAGCTGGTTTCGTCCCGCCGCCAGAACACATCGTCTTCTACGGTCTGGATGATATTTTCTGACAGTGTCGTATAAAGCGCGGTCTCTTCACGGGGACGGATGGCACCGTCCGCAGAACGGGGCATCAACAGGCCATGGGCATCAGCGCCAATCAGTTCTGCCGCCTCCCAGCCCGTGATCCGGCTGGCCGCCGGGTTGGCAAAGGTAATCTTGCCGTGTCCATTGATCCCGACAATCCCTTCCCGCATGGATTCAAGAATATGTTCATTCTCAGCCTCCAGCTGGCGGTTCCTGCGGGCAAGCGCCTGCTCCAGCCGATGAATCTTGAGGTGGGTCTCCACCCGGGCAATCACTTCCTCGGCCTGGAACGGCTTGGCAATGTAATCCACCGCACCGGTTTCCAGCCCCCGGACCTTGTCACGGGTATCATCCAGTGCGGAAAGGAAAATGACCGTCACGCCCGAGGTCGTCGGATCATCCTTCAGGCGCTTGCAGACTTCATAGCCGTCAATACCCGGCATCATGATATCCAAAAGCACCAGCGCGGGCCGGACCTTGTGGACGATATTCAGGGCGTTGTCACCATTCTTGGCAATCAACAACTTGTAGCCGCGCCCACTGAGCGTCTGCAGCAGTACCTGCAGGTTGGTCGGATTGTCATCGACCAACAGTATTTTTTCTTCCTCGTGATCCGCCGACATTGGCGCTAACTGCCTCATACCACCACTCTTACTGCTGTCATGTCGAAACCGTGCACCATACGCCGGTTCACAACCAACGCCAAGCTTGACCCGTATTTTTCACTGCCAGTGGTCAGGCAACATCCCGAGCCTGACGCCGGAGACTCATCAACAGCGTTTCCAGTTGCCCTACCGCAAAGCTGTCGCATAATGTGTCCAATCGCTCTCCCCAGGCTTCAATACCAGGCATCGCCGCGTAATGATGCGCCAGCCCACGGATCGCTTCGATATCCCCCATTTCCATCGCATTCTCCAGGGCGTTAGCAAAATCTGTTGCAATGTCGGGCGTCAGTATTGGGAGATCAGGCAGGGCTGATGACGATTCACAGTCACTGCAATACCGCAGACCAAGATGCTTCTGCAGGGTGTCAAAAATCTCATCGGCACGGAATGGTTTACCCACAAAGTCTGTAAACCCATGCAGGTGAACCTTCTCACGCAACTCACTGTAAACACTGGCCGTGACAGCAATGATAGCCGGGGCATGTGTGCCTTCAAGGCTTCGAATGGCATTGGCGGCATCAAAGCCATCCATGACGGGCATGCGCAAATCCATCAAAATGGCATCAAAGGCCTCCTGCTGCGCACAATCCAGTGCAACCTGTCCGTTTTCTGCCTGCCGGACGGAAAAACCAGAACTCTGCAACAATGTCACCAGAATATCCCGGTTAACGGCATTATCATCCACCACCAGCACTTTCACTTGCTGCCCCGGTGCCAGCACTTTGCGACAGAGCCCCTCATCCGATGGAGAGCTTGCCCCTAAAACCTGCACTTCGTCATTGCAACGAATCAGCGGCAAATCAAAATAAAAACAGCTGCCTGTCCCCAGGATGCTTTCCACACGAATCTGCCCCCCCATGATTTCGACCAAACGACGACTGATCGCCAATCCAAGCCCTGTTCCGCCCGCCTGACGTCCGCCTTCGGTCTGGCGGAAAGGCTCAAAGATAAGCTCAAGGCTGTCTTTATCGATACCGATACCGGTGTCTTCCACACGGAAACACAGCCGCTCATCCAGGTTATCGCCCTGACGCTCCAGGGATACTGACAACAACACCTGGCCAGATCGGGTGTATTTAATGGCATTGCCTGCCAAATTGATTAACACCTGTCGCAGGCGCGTACTGTCGAGCCAGATCATACGGGGAAGCGCCGTCTCCAGGCTATCCGGATCAAACTCAACATGATTGATTCTCTGGCCGCCAAGATTCAGTTTGAACTGAATGCCTTTGTTCTCCGCCCGCTGATACAGCATCTGGTGCACAGACAACACCAGTCGGTACAGATCCACCGGCTCCGTTATCACTTCAAGACCACCCGCCTCAATTTTGGCAAGATCCAGGATGTCATTAATCAAGGTCAACAGATGCTGGCCGCAGTCTTCTATCGCTACCAGACTGCGGCGGTGCTGCGGATTCAGCTGTTTATCCCGCAACATCACCTGCGTATAACCCAGCACCCCATTGAGCGGGGTACGCAACTCATGACTCATGTTAGACAGGAACAGACTCTTGGCATGGCTGGCCGCCTCAGCGGCATCGCGAGTCCGGCGAAGTTCCTCTTCAGCTCTTTTATAGCTGGTACGATCCCTGGCAATACCTTCTACGGCCTTAACCTTGCCGTCACTACCAAAGGCCGGCACTTCAAGTACTTCCAGTACACTGACCGCCCCGTTGCCGCGGTAGATCTTGACTTCATAGCTGGGCCTGATCTGCCCATTGGCGACTCGCCGAGTGTTTTCCTGTACCCAGGTACGCTCTTTGTCATCGTACAAGTAGTCGCGGGAATGCTTCATGAAGTCCACAGGACGATATCCCAGGATTCGCTGCACGGAATCCGTGACATAGATATAACTGCCGTCCGGATTCAACGAATAGAAGAAATATTCCTGCTGCAAACCTTCCACCAAACGGCGGAACCGCGCCTCACTCAATCGCAACGCAGCCTCAGCCTGCTTGCGATCCGTGATATCCCGCACTGACACCGAAAAGAGCGTACCGTCCCAGGTTTCCAGTGGACTGAGTGTATACTCGACAGGGAACTCTTCTCCCGAGGCCCGTCGGCAAGCGCCTTCACGCCCCCGGCTGATTTTCAACGTTGCACGCTGCTCCAGTGGCGTTGTCAGCAATGGAAAGATGCCGGACTGATCATGATCCGGGAAAAGACAAGCGACAGACTGACCGATAAGATCATCCCGCTCCTGTTCAAACAGGGTTTCGGCCCGCTCATTGACGATCAGAATCTGACCTTCAATATTCGTTATGACCATGGCATCCGGCGCAGACTCAAGCAGCCCGCGGAATTTTTCCGTATCACTCACCCGCGCCGTGATGTCATGGGCCAGACCTTCAATACCGCTGATACTGCCATCCGGCTCAAACATCGGTACCTTGAACACTTCGATGTAACGCCGACGCCCCTGGCTATCGAACATCTCCACTTCATAACCATTGGCCTGACCTGTGGTCAGCACCTGGTCAGTAATCGTCAATGAGGAACGGTTTGATTTTTTGTTGGTCTGATGCGTAGTGAAATGCTGGCAATACTCTTCCACCGTGAAACCCAGGACATCCATCACCGAAGGGCTCGCTGATGTGATATTGCCATCACGATCATGACTGAAATAGAAATAGCGCCCTTTCAGGCCCTGCACAATGCTGTCAATGGCAAAGTTCTTGGACGCACGCAACGCCTCTTCTCGCAGCGCCAGCTGCCTGGTCATTTCTGAAAAATAACGGGCAAGGCTGCCGGTTTCATCCCGGTTGGGAATATGCACACTGGCATTCAGATCACCGGACGCCACACGACGAACCGCACGCTCCAGTTGCCGGATGGGACGGGAAATACGGCCTGAAATAAACCAGACACAACCAAAAATCAAAACCAGCGAGATCAGCAGAATTACCGCTTGGGTCACGGCATGTGCACGTAAATCGGCCAGTGCCCGGGAACGTGGTACCGACGCTGCCAACATCCACCCTGCCGATCGTACCGGTGCGTAAAACAGCCAGTGATCCTCATCCCCCATTTTAAGGCGGATCTTGCCAGACTGACTGCCGGTCATGATATTCGCAAACTTCACGTAATCCGGATGATTCAGACGCTTGGCGGTATCAAAAACGGTCTCGCCCCGCGAGATGGCATAGGGGGCATAAATATAGGAACCATCATTGGCAACCACCATGAAATCCATCTCAGATGACGATTTCCAGGACGATACATCATTCAATCGGTTAAGATTGACATCCAGTGCCACCATGCCGCGAAGCTGTCCATCCCGATAAATGGGCTCCAGAAATGTTGAGACCTGTTGTGGATGATTGGGATGCTGATCAGGTGGGCACCACTGCCGCCGCAGGTACGATTTGTCGTTCAACCACGCATTAATCCGGTTCCGAAAATCGGTATCGCCGCCCCGATCCCGAAACAGGACTGAACCACTGTTTCGCCAGGCTGTTGGTGCAAACAGCGGCTGACCAGCCCCTCTCATATCTGGCAGGAATATCAGGCTGGCGCTGACCAACATGGGATTATCCGACACACTGTTGGCCACAAGACGATATAGATGTGCATCATCCAGACGGGGGCTGATCTCAATACAACCGGCAATGGAACGGGCAACCTGGGAGGATTCCATCAAGAAGTTGTCAAATTGACCGGCATATCGCCATGCCGTTTCTGCCATCTGGTTCTCAAGCGCCTGCGACGAACGTTGAACGGATTGATACAGATTTATTCCGAACAGCAGGTTATAGATGACGGTGACAGGCACCACCGTAAAAAGTATGATTTTCTGCCGTATCGTGGAGGTCACAGTTTACGTTCTTTGAGAAGGGGTTATCAGGTAAGACCCGCTAAGGTAACGTGACTCCGGCAAACGGCTGAATAAGTAATACTTCGTAGCCACCACAATCTCAGCGTACCGATGACAGTTGTCGCACATAGCCAGCCTGTCACAATACCGGTATCAGCCAGTGAATCAGCGCACCGTTTCCAGGAAAAATACAGATGAAGGTTCTTATCATAGGCGGTAATGGACAGATCGGTTATGAGCTCCGGGCTTTATTGAAAGCAGCCAATATTCCGCACTACGCCCCGGGTCGTGACCAGCTGGATCTGACCGTCCCACGTCAGATTGAGGAAGTGATTGCCGAATACCGTCCGACGATTGTCGTCAATACCGCCGGCCACAGAAATCCTGCACGGGCTGAAACCGAACCCTCTCGCTGCTTTGCCCTGAACCGTGACGCCCCGGCGGCACTGGCCAAAGTCTGCGACCAATACAAATCCGTCCTGATTCATATTTCATCCTGGCGGGTTTTCGATGGTATGAAGCAGGAGGTGTATACCATCAAGGATATTCCCAATCCTTCCGGTGTACTGGGCGGCAGCTTCTGGCAGGGCGAACAGCAGATCAGGGAACACTGCTCGCGACATGTCATCCTTCGCCTGTCATGGGTCATCAGCCCCCAGGGACGCAATCGACTGACCAGCATTCTCAACAGCCTGACTCACGGTGAACCCATACTCGCATCCGCCAATAGCCGGGGACGTCCGACGCCAGCCGATGATGTTGCCCGGGTGATTCTGGCTATCATGCGACAGATCGATTGTGATGCGCAGGTCTGGGGAACCTATCATTACAATGCAGCGGAAACCGTTGATGAGGAGTCTCTGGCGGAGGTCATTCTGGCAGAAGCGTCGCAGTACCGTGATTTTCCGATTAATGCGACAGAGCTGTTTCCTGATTCTGACAACAACGGCAAAACCGTTAATGCCTGCCTCGATACAACTCACTTACGCAATACCTTTGGTATTCACAGTAAATCCTGGCGCAGTGGTGTCGCACGACTCGTGAGGGATATTTATGTCACAGCCAAAGATAGATGACGTTTAATGCAGAGAAAATATACATCTATAAAACAAAAGTGCAGGCTTTTGCCTGCACTTAATCGAACACTACCTTTTTTTAGAACTTGTAGGCAACGCCAACCATGTAAACCATGGGATCAAGCTCTACATCAACTTTATACTTTGTCGTCCCGTCTGCTGATTTGAATTTCGCTTCAGTATCAATGTCGACATACCAAACTGCAGCGTTGACGCTCCAATTATCATCAATACGATAATCAGCACCCAGTTGTGCTGCAAGCCCCCAGGAATCCTTTAACTCCAGACCTCTGAAAGCAGTTTTATTGGAGCCTTTAAACTCTTCATCAAAGAACGTAGTGTAGTTTAAGCCCAGACCAACATAAGGCTGGAAAGCAGAAGAGCTATCCATGGGATAGTATTGCAGAGTCAATGTCGGGGGCAGGTGTTTCACGTCGGCCAACTTACCAAGACTTGCCAGCCCACCTTTAGTTTTGATGGTATGCTGGAATGGCGTAGCAGCCAATAATTCAATACCAAACTTGTCATCCAGCATATAAGTCATGGACAGACCCAACTGAGTGTCTGAATCCACATCGACAGTAGTAGGATCAGCAGGATTAACGACAGCTCCATTCGCCTTTAATTTTCCACTATCAACATCCGGATCAACAGTCGCAGCACCGGCACGGACAATCACATCGCCGGCCTGATAAGCCATGGCAGGACCGGACAACGCAGCAACGACAGCCATTACCGCAGCAGCAACAGGCAGTTTTTTCACAGAAGACCCCTCCAGTTTCATAGAAACCCCCTAACAATTCCTTGTGATTTGTTGTTCATCTGCCAGCCCCTTCAACCGTGAAGCAGCGGCACGATACTTGTTGTCTACCTATGATAATCCGTATAAACCGAACAACCTTTGACCTAGCTCAACAAATCATCCCTTTAGGCCAGTGAACAGTCTTCTTGCACCAGCTGTCTGCGGAGCAGCATAATAGACAAGCATTAGGCTAATACGTATTCACCACAATAAACAATAACAATGCCAGCAATTGTCAGAATTTCTATCGCCATTGTCTTACTGGCTTCTTCACTGCAGTCAAGGATCATCGCAGCTGATGCCGCCTCACTGGACGATGCCATCAACCTGCAGAGAGACACCCTGCAACGGTCTGCTCAATCCCAGCAGGCGATCAACCGTCTGGATGATGATACCCGACGCATGCTGTCAGAGTACCAGTCGCTTCAGGAATCCATTGAAACCCTCCGTGAAGAAAATCGCCACCTGGAACACCAACGCCGGAAAATTGCCCAAAAGCATGCAGAGCTGGAAGCAGACATCCAAAAAACCACACAGCTGCTGGCAACACTACCCTCCCTGAATCAACAGATTCATGAAACCTACGGCCACTTTATTGCTCTGGATCTTCCCTTTCAGGGCAATCGCCGTGAGCAGGAACACCGGTTTCTCGGCGAACTTTTGAACGACGTTGACCAGACACCGGTGGAGAACCACCTCGCATTGGTGCGCCAACTCAGGGAAACGGCGGAACAGGGGCTCCATATTCAGCACTGGACGGGCAAACTGTCCGATGACCGGCAGGTCACCTTCTTACGACTCGGTCATATTGCCCTCTATTACCTGACGCCGGATGGCGAGGAAGGCGGGATTTGGGATCGAACCACAGAAACCTGGTCCACCCTGCCCATGGAAGACCGTCACAAGCTGTCACGCGCGATCCGTGTGGCGGCGAAGCAGGAGCCGGAAGGCTGGCTTGTTCTTCCGTTACCGACACATCGCTCGCAACCGGAGGGTGATGTATGAAACTTCTCCTGACGCTGACCGGTACGTTGTTAGCATTAACTATTCAGTGCAGTTTCGCTCAAACACCCAATACCATCACGCCACTCGATGCGCTGGTTGCCTCTGTAAAAGAGGCACGAAAAAAAGAACTCGCACAAAATAGCGAGCGGGAACAAAAATTCCTGAATGCACATCAGCAACAAAAAGCGTTACTTAAAGAAGCTCAACTGACAGTTGCCGCACTCAAGAAAAAAAACAGCAACCTCAAACAATCACTGGCCGAGGATAAGGAAACACTGGTTGAACTGGAGCAGGAACAGCAGGCACTGCTACAGGAAAGTCGCCTGTTAACAGAAGGCATAAAAGACGAAGCAGGGCGTCTGAGCCGCAGCTTCAACCATTCCGTTCTTCCTGCCTTCAACGCTGACCGGTCAGCACGGATCAACCAGCTGGCGCTGAACCGCACCGTACCTTCCCGCGAGCAGCTTTACCAGTATTGGGAAGACCTCAATACCATTCTGGCGGACAGTAGCCGGATTACCCGTTCGACAACCACCATAACACGAAGTACCGGAGACCCCATCACAGCCCCTGTCACCTTTATTGGCCCCTTTACGGCGGTCAGCAACGGTAACTTTCTGCGTTACTACCCTGAAACCGGTCAGCTGGGTATTCCGATCAAACAACCCCGCTTCAATCTGCGTATTGATGCAGAAAGCTTTGAAAATTCCCATGATCCCCTGGCATTGATGGCCATAGACCCAGGCCGCGGACGACTGCTCGAACAGCTGGAAACGAGTCCCACACTCATTGAGCGGATAGACCAGGGCGGTTTTATTGCCTGGCTGATCATCGCACTTGGCGCTTTCGGTGTCGGGCTGCTCATCACCCGCTACCTGAGCCTGATGCACGAAAGTCGCCGCATACGTCAGCAACAGGTGCACATGGATAACCTGAGCCGCAGCAATGCCCTGGGACGAGTACTGATGGCCTGGGAAAAACACCGCCAACAGGGATCCCCTGAAAACCTGGAACTTCGCCTGGATGAAGCCATCATGGCCGAAATACCACGGCTCGAAAGCTGGCAAAGCGCCATCAAACTGATGGCTGCGATTGCCCCCATGCTGGGTTTGCTGGGCACCATTACCGGGATGATCCGGACCTTTCAGGGTATGTCCGGCAATGCCGGCCAACACCTGATGGCCGTCGGGATATCCCAGGCGCTGATCACAACGGCCATCGGCCTGATGGTCGCCATTCCACTGCTGCTGGGACACGCTTTCCTGACTAATCGCAGCCGACAGCTGGTCCTTCTGCTGGACCGTCAGGCGGCAGGGCTGATGGCTGAACACCTGGAGAACAAGGCATGCTGATCCCCTTGCCCATTCTCGACTACCTCACCCGGGGCGGCTGGGTTCTCTGGATCGTGTTCGGACTGACCAGTGTCATGTTGACGTTGCTATCCGAGCGGTTTACCTACCTTGCCTGGCACTGGCGAAAACGTCACCGGAAAATCATTACACTATGGCGCGCCAGAACCGATCGATCATCATGGCGCGCACATAAGGTACGTGAAACACTTCTGGCTCGTGAACAGGCCGTCATGGAAGCCGGTTTTCCCGTCATTAAAGGCTTGATTGCCATCTGCCCTTTGACCGGATTGCTGGGAACGGTCTCCGGCATGATCACACTGTTTGAGCGGATGGGTTACCACGGCCTCACCGTTGGCCCGATGCTGCTGGAAAGTCTGTCGCGGATAACTCTCCCCACCCTGGCGGGTATTCTGGTCACCATTGTCGGCGTATATGCCTACACCTGGTGCCTGAAACTGGCAGAACGCCGGCAACACCGACTGGCGGATGCGCTCACACTATCCGATCCCGCCCCCCCCCTGCGGTCGGCCAACGCCAGCTAAACGGAGGGATACTGAATGCGTGCCCGTCGCCATATTACAGCCGAGGCAGAAGACACCGGCATTGATATGACCCCAATGCTGGACGTGGTCTTTATCATGCTGATTTTCTTTATCACCACGGCCACGTTTATTCAGCAGTCCGGCATTACCCTGGAACGTCAGGAAGCCGTAACCGCACAACCGGTTCAGGGTCAGGCGACAACTATCAGCCTGACCGAAGCCGCTACCATCCATATTGATGGCGACACCGTCGAACCAACCAACCTGAAAAGCTACCTGATCAAACGTCTTCTGCCCGGCACTGCCATCATCATTGATTCTGATCGCAAGGCACCCGGCGGGTTGTTAATTCAGGTGATTGATATTGCCCGCCAGGCCGGTTTTGATGACATTACCCTTGCGGCAAAATCAGGGCATTCACCATGACCCATGTATTGGCCGGACTATCCATCAGCCTGCTGCTGTTTCTGATCATGCAGTGGATGGTTGAACCGGACAAACCGGAAGACAATGGTTATCAAACTGTTTCGGTCAGTGCTCCCAAGGTCAACCAGCAGCAGGCAGGAACACCATCGGCTAATCTCAGCGCTGATAATACGGTGAAAAAAACATCCGACAGCCTGCCTCGCCCAGGATTCCCTCCCTCTCTCAGCACAGTCAGCAGCTTGCGTTCAGGTGTCAGTGGCAGTCTTTTTGCGCCACCGGATGCCCAGTCCCTGTTGAGTTCTCTCGAAGCACCAGGGTTAGCCGGAAAAACCGGAAGCAATACCCCTACCATCAATCCTGACGCCCTGCCACTGGCCAGCCTGGACCCGGACTATCCACGCCAAGCCGTCAATCAAGATCAAAGCGGCTGGGTGAAAGTCCGTTTTACTGTGACAGAACAGGGAACGGTGGATAACATCCGAATTATTGAAGCCAACCCAACCGGCGTATTTGAGCAGGCCGCCATCAAAGCCGTTCGTGAATACCGTTTCAGGCCTCGCATGGTCAACGGAAAAGCGGTTCCACAGCGTACAGAGCGAACCATCAGGTTTCAACTGCAATGACTCTTTTCAGGATGTTTCGAAAACGGGTAGCAATGACCCCCTTATCCCCGGTTCGGGCCTTTCAGCTCTACGTTCTTTTAATACCCACACTGTTGCTGAATACGCCCGAAGCCCATGCAGGCAAAGCACTGCAACAGCTACTGGCCGATATACAACTCTTCATCACAGCCGGTCGTTACGAGAAGGCACAGATGGATGCGGAAGTCTTGCTGGAGCAAACCCAGCCCGGCTCACAAAAGCGAGCGATGGTACTGCGAACGCTGACCCAGATTGCCATGCTCCGGGGCGACTATACGACAACCAGCGACCATATCCTCGAATTGCTGGACAATTACACGTTGCCCAATGATCTGCGCATTACCCTGGAAACCTCCCTCGCCCAGGCCTGGCTGCAACAGGGCAAGGTGGACAATGTCATTGACCGGTTAACACCACTGCTGAATAACGAACAACTCTCTGTTAGTAATCCCTTGCCCTGGATGATCCTCGCATCGGCGCTGGTATCCCGCGAACGCTATTCAGAAGCGCTTCCTGTGATGAAAACGGCCATAGCGCTTAATCGACACGCACCTGCGGCCTGGCATGAACTATTACTCAGCATTCAGTTTCAACTGGCAGCGTATGAGGACAGCATTGCTACCGTGAAAACCCTGCTGGATCTTCATCCCAACCGTGCCCGCTACTGGCGTCAGCTCGCCAGTCTTTATTTGATGCTTGATAAGCCCGATGAAGCACTTGCGATCATGGAAACAGGGGCATCACATAATCTTCTGGATCGGCTGCCTGATATTGGCCAGATGACCTGGCTGCGACAAAGTAATGGCCAACCCGCCCAGGCCGCCAGACACCTGGCCAGCGCGCTGGAAAAAGGCACCATGGCCAATCATGCCCAGCACTGGGAGCAACTCGGAGAACTCTGGCTCAATGCCAAGGAAACGGAGCTGGCTATTGATGCCTTTGCTAAAGCCGGAGAGCATGCCGATAGTGGCCAGCCCTGGCAACGTCAGGCCGAATTACAAATACATCGACAAGACTGGCCAAGCGCTGCAACCAGTCTTACCAACGCCATTGAGAAAGGTGGACTAAAAGATGCCGGTAAAGCGTGGCTTCTACTGGGCTATCTGCACCTCAAAAATGATAATATTGATCTCGCGACCCACGCCTTCCAGTCCGCCACTGACTGGGAGACCGTGCAGAATGATGCCCAACAATGGCTGACCTGGCTCGCCCAATCCAACGGCCAACCGAACGACTGATAACGATTTCCTGATGAGCAACACCTTGTCCGTCGCCTTGCCGTCACTGCCTGTGACCGAGGTACTGCCCGATATTGCCAATACACTCTCACAGCATGATCGACTGCTGTTAAAAGCACCTACCGGAGCCGGAAAAACAACACTGGTACCCCTTTACCTGCTCGACGCAGCCTGGCGAGGTGAAGGCAAAATTCTGATGCTGGAACCCCGGCGACTGGCCACTCGAGCAGCAGCATCACGCATGGCACAACTCCTGAATGAACCGGTTGGCAAAACCGTTGGCTACCGCATGCAGCTGGACAGCAAAATCAGTGGCGAAACCCGTATCGAAGTCATCACCGAAGGCATACTGACCCGCATGCTGCAGCATGACCCGGCACTCAGCGGGATCAGCCTGGTGATTTTCGACGAGTTCCATGAACGATCCCTGCAGGCGGATCTCGGACTGGCGCTGGCGCTGCAATCCCAGCAAGGCTACCGTGAATCCGATAATCCGTTAAAACTGCTGGTCATGTCCGCCACGCTGGATACCCCCGGACTGGCTGAATTACTGGATTGCCCGGTCATTCACAGCGAGGGTCGAAGCTATCCGGTAACCGTCCATTACAGTGAGCGTCCACTTCCTCCCGGCGACGTTCGTACGGCCTGTGATCGCATGGTGGAGACCATTTTCCAGGTGATTCACCAGGAAGAGGGTAATCTACTGGCGTTTTTACCGGGTTCTGCAGAAATCAGAAGAGTCGCTCACGGCATTCAGGGCAAGGGTTTACCTGCACATATCGATGTATTCCCATTACATGGCAGTCTTTCCCTGCCCGAACAGGATCAGGCCATACAACCTTCCCCTACAGGTCGCCGAAAAATCGTGCTGGCCAGTGCCATCGCGGAAACCAGCCTGACCATTGAAGGCATCCGCCTGGTGGTGGATGGCGGATTGATGCGCATCCCCCGCTTTGATCCACGTACCGGAATGACGCGCCTGGATACCATCCGGACATCAAAAGCGAGTGCCGACCAGCGCAAGGGCCGTGCCGGTCGACTAACCCCCGGCCAATGCTACCGTCTGTGGACAGAACAGGAGCACCAGCAGCTCTTACCCTTCTCCCCGCCTGAAATTACCGATGCGGATCTGGCTCCGGTTGTCCTGGAGCTGATGAACTGGGGCATGTCAGACTGCGATGAACCGGATTGGGTCACATCACCACCGAAAGCAGCGGTTGAACAGGGATATCAGCTGCTCGAGACACTCGGTGCACTTGAGCACAAAAACCACCGCTGGGGCATCACCCCCCATGGACGGGCCATGGCGGAAACGGGGCTTCACCCTCGTCTGGCTCATATGGTGTTAACCGCACGTCAACAGGGACTGGATTACCTGGCAGCGCAACTCTGTGTATTGCTGACGGAAAAAGATCCCGTCAGAGGCTATGCATCAGAACGCCCTCTGGATGACTGAGTGACCGTTGGGCAAAACGCCTTAGAGCCAAAAAGCCTGCCCCCTACAACACAGAAGCCATAGCAACCTTGCTGGCCTGCGCTTATCCGGATCGCATTGCACGCCGCAGGGCACAATCCGGACAGTTTCTCCTCAGTGCAGGCCAAGGTGTAGCCGTGCCCGGCCACGACCCATTGTCAGCCTCTGACTATCTCGTCATCCCGGCATTAGGTGGCCAACGGAAACAAAGTAACGCTACCGCCTTTCTGGCCTGTGAGGTGCAGCCGGAGCAGATCTCTGCACTCTACCCAGAACGTCTTGAAACGCACGACAACATTCGCTGGCAGAAATCCACCAAAACTGTTGTCGCAAACCGAGAAGTTCGCTTTGGCGCCCTGGTACTGGAACGTCAGCCATTGGCGTCTCCCTCTGCCGAAGCAATAAGTACGGCGCTGATTGATGGTATACGGCAATCTGGGCTTCAGGTCCTACCCTGGACGCGGGAAAGCGAACAATTGCGACAGAGAATCTGCTGTGTCGCACAATTTGAACAGGGTTGGCCTGATACCACAGAGACTGTCTTACTGCTCTCGCTGGAAGACTGGATTGCACCATTCCTTGCTGGCATGACAAAGCTTGATCACCTGAAAAAAATCGACCTTGCCACCTGCCTGAAAGCGCTGCTGGACTGGCCTTCCCAACAACATCTGGAACGAGAAGCACCAGAGCGATTAAAAGTCCCAAGCGGTTCACAAATCCGCATTGACTACAGCAATCCGGCCGAACCCAGGTTATCCGTCAAACTGCAGGAGTTGTTTGGCTTACTGGAAACCCCTGCGATATGTTCAGGAAAACTACCGGTCACCATTGAGTTGCTGTCACCGGCCATGCGCCCGGTACAGACTACGCGGGATTTAAAGAATTTCTGGCACACCACCTACCACGAGGTCAAAAAAGACCTGAAAGGGCGCTACCCCAAACATTACTGGCCTGAGGATCCCTTAACAGCTGTTGCAACGCACCGCGTTCGACCTGACAGCCAACGGTGAATAGCCATAATAATGATGTATCATTGAGGCAAACGGAGAGCGCATCATGCGCTCTTTGCCTTGCCATACTTGACCTTCTCACGGCATTTATTATTTACTCTCCGACTCATGGCCAACGATTGATTGTCACGAATGAACAAACAGCGCTGCGAATGGTGTACGTCGGATCCACTGTATCAACACTACCATGATCATGAATGGGGGCGCCCTGTACATGATGATCGCATGCTGTTTGAATTACTGATTCTTGAAGGTGCACAGGCTGGTCTCAACTGGCTGACGGTTCTGAAAAAGCGGGAAGGCTATCGTGCAGCATTTGATAATTTCAATGCTGAAAAGATCGCTCGTTATGATCAGGAAAAAATTGAAACACTATTGACGGATAGCAACATCATTCGAAACCGGATGAAAATATTGTCGACTATCAACAACGCTCGCGCTTTTTTAGCCATCGTTGATGAATTTTGTTCATTCAACGACTTCATGTGGCAATTTGTTAATTATGAGCCTCTCCTGAACCATTGGAGTACTCAGGCAGAAGTGCCTGCCGTTTCACAAGAGTCGGAAGCAATGAGTAAAACATTGAAAAAAAAGGGATTCAGTTTTATTGGCCCAACAATCTGTTACGCCTATATGCAGTCCAGCGGGATGATAAACGACCATACCAAACACTGTTTTTTATACCATGACAATTGAAAAGAGCATGCCAACGGTTATCCTAAAAGCATTCTAGACATCAGTATATCTATATACCCCTAAAGATTAGCCATAATAAAAACTGCATTGAATAGCTGATTCAGATCCCTGCCATGCAATATAAACCATATAGACAGCATCAATATAATCCACATTTTCACGCAGCCAAACCAAAAAATAAATTCCTAAAAATTCATCCTGCAATCTGGCAATATCAACAGCATCACCTACACTCCAGCATCAAGTCGATATTACGTGAAGTCTAGCCATATCGACTACACCAGCAGACTGCTTACTATATACATACCTCTCTTTTGGCAGGGTTTGAATATAGAAAGCAAGCGGCTTGGGCACGTGCAATGGATTTTGTGTTAATACTGATATTGGGTGAGATGTACCATGAAGATAGTCCGACTATATCCCTTATTTTTTTTCTCGCTGCTTTTGGCCTTATTTTCAAATGCCCACGATGAGCCGATTGAAAAAAATGCCAATCACGATGAGCGAACTCTTGTTCGCCGGGCAGATTTAGCAGAAATTTCAGTAAAATTTTTACCAGGCACTGCTTATTTGGCTTACATCTACGCACGCAACAGTGAAACTGGCGTTCTCCATAATTATGGAACCTATTATGTTAACTCGCACTGGCATACCTTTTTGCCCGTTGGCTCAAGGTTCAAAATCACGGTACTCGGTGCAGGAAAACATTGTCGCTTTTTCACTGTCGTCAATCCTACACACTCACAACTGGAATTTTGGGGATCGTCAGATCATTCAAAATATGAGCATGTTTCGGGTGATGCAGTAGTTCTTGATGACTTTTACACTACTCACGCTGTTTATGGGTGCCCTGATCCGTAAATGGTTATACCAATCACGTGGACACCCTACAATGACACTCGAACAAACCTCACCTCTGTGAGGTTTGTTCATAGCAAGAAAAAGTTATATCCTGCTTTCTTTATACTCATATTTCACTCATCAAAAAACCACAAAATAACAGACAACTGTCATAAATTATAAAATAGATTTACACAGTCAAAATTGAAGCTATCTCATAAGATTCCTCTACACGCCCACTCCCTTTAATTTTCTATAAAAACCATTAAAGAAAAAATCTTTCTTGGCAAAATCACAATAAAGCGCGACATACATTTCCAGCATACAGCATAGTCATGTGTCTGTTTTTTGATATAGACACAGAAATTGCCTCCTCTCTTCTGGCAATATTAAAGCCATCACCTACACTCCTGCATCAAGCCAATGATATGAACATGGGACACATTGGCTATAGCAGCATTGTGAAATGCATCATTCCAACCCTGTGATTTTCATCCGCATGGCGCGAATGATGCAAACAATAGACTGAACACATGCCGCGGGTTTTTAATCCCCAAATTTGAGTGAGATGTACGATGAAAACAAACCGATTATTTCTATTCTTTTTTTTCTCACTAAACATCGTTTTTTTTGCACACGCTAGCGAGGAAGATATTAATGATGGTAATCACCACGCTTACAAGGTGTCCGGAAACCTCGAGGACCGAGCAGAGGTTTCGGTCAAGTTTCTACCCGGTACGGGTTTTATATCATGGATTCTTACTCGAAACAGTGAAACGGGTGTTTTAGATGACTATGGACGATTTTATGTTGATGACCATTGGACCGGGTATTTGCCAGAAGACTCACGCATTCTCATCGCAATACGGGGTAATGGCGTAAACTGCTATTATTTCAGAGTCGTCAAACCCACATTTGGCCATGTAGAGCTGGTAGGTGCATCTGGAAGTCCCAGTATTGAAGTTGCCGCAGGTGACGCGCTTGTTATAGAAAGGCTGTATAACACCCACAGTGCGGCATGGTGCCCTGATCCGTAAACCGATTGTCCTAAGGTTCACTTTTGGACGAACCGTAGGATTTTCCTTTCATACGGTTCGTCATTAATATGCATAAATGGACTCAATGATGATTGATCAATCGACGCTCTCAACGATACCGTCAAGACAGCAATGCAACGCTAGATATTGTCGTGATAGTTTGTGGTTAGGTGCTAAAAAAACGAGGGGAGTACAAGCATAGTGTGACTCTCTCATTTTGACTGACTGATTGAGATAGGTGGGTAAGACAGGGTACCCTTCCACAATGAGTTCCTCTATCAGCTGAAGGGGCAACTTAGCCTGTGGCTGAAACTGATTAACAATAATCCCTTCAATCATCAATTTCTGGTTATGATCTTCTTTTAGCTCCTGGATCTCCCCCAGAATACTGAACAACGCCTGACGCGAAAACGCATCACAATCAAAAGGAATCAAACAGCGTTCGGTAGCAATCAAGGCTGAGCGGGTATAGAAGTTCAGTGCAGGCGCCGTATCAATGTAAATGCGGTCATACTTAGCAGAAAGACTCTTAAGGGCATCTCGCAATTTGTATATCTTATGCTTACTTTCTAACTTATGCTGAAGTTCTTCCAGCTTCTGGCTAGCAGGCATAACATCCAGATTTTCAAACGGCGTTTGATGGACAAACTCTGTCGGCTCCTTGGTAAAGAGATTAAACGAAAGCGTCTGTTCAAAGAGGTCCGCTACCGTATTCTTTAATACCTCCGCACCTTTCCCCAACAGATAATGTGTTGCATTTCCCTGAGGATCCAAATCAACAACCAGGGTTTTTAAGCCTTCACTGGCGCTAATTGCGGCCAAATTACAAACAATGCTGGACTTTCCAACACCACCCTTTTGATTAAATACCACCCGCCGCATGTTATTCCCCCTGGTTACCTGGCTAGGTCATTGCATGACGTTAACTGCCATACGGCGGCAATTCAATAGTTTGCGGCTCAAGACAAACTAAAAGCTTCATAGAATCAGCCGGTAGCACTACGTATTGTCACAGGTTACAGGCAGACTACGATAACCCCATCCGAGCCAACAACAATCAACAGATGTCGTGTTCCAGCCATGCTGCCAACCAATGAGACGGAACCGTTTGCACCGCCACGCGAAACTGCCAACCTGTTACTGGATATTGCCATCTTACAGCTGCGGTGTGGCGCGCATACTGAACGTGTCAATCGTAACGTCAAACGGTTTGCACGTGCCCTGGGGTATGAACCGGAATTGTTCTTTTCGTTTTCCGGCGTCACACTGACCCTGCAAAATCAACAGCACACGATCACCCTGTTTCGTCGCGTCGAAACCCACGGTATTAAGTTAAGTGTTCTGGTTGGCATCAGCCGCCTTAGCTGGCGGGCACAGGAAGAACAGCTGTCTATTGATGAAATCAGGGAAGAAGTCTATCGACTCAAGGAAAGCCCCGCCTATCCATTTCCCCTGATTGTCGCACTGGTCTCCCTGGCCTGCGCGAGTCTGGCGCGTCTTTTCGGTGCAGATGCTTTAGTCATGCTGACAACGGCTGTCGCGACTATGGCCGCGTTGGTGACACGCCATACCCTTCAGCAATGGGGATTTAATATTTTTCTTGTGATTGCCTGTTCCGCCTTTATCGCTGTCACTGTCAGCGGCATGGGGATTCACCTGGCTATAGGAAGCACCCCTCATTTGGCCATAGCAACCTCGGTGCTTTTTCTTGTACCCGGCGCACCACTGATCAATGCCGTTATCGACCAGATCAATGGCCATATTCTGGTGGGGGTTGCCCGGGGCATCATGGGCACGGTAATCGCCTTCGCCATAGCGCTCGGCATGCTGGTCGCGCTTAACCTGCAGGGGCTCGGACAACCATGATGCCTGGTCTTGAAGCATTCTTCGAAGCTGCCTTCTGGTCAGCGGCTACGGCCACCGGATTTGCTGTACTGTTTCATGTACCGCATCGTTCACTCCCGCTGGTTGCTCTGCTGGGCGCTCTTGGCTATTGTCTGCGCGTGGCGTGGCTGGCCCATGGCGGCAGCATTGTGCCGGGAACACTATTGGCCTCATGCAGCATCGGTGTAGGTAGCATGGTGCTTTCCTATTTCATCCATTCTCCAGCCGTCGTTTACTCCATGCCAGCCGTCATCCCGATGGTGCCTGGTACTTACGCCTATAAAACCATGATCGGCCTGATGCAGATCGCCGATAATGGCGCCACACTCGATGTGCTGATTCAAACCGTCAACAATGGGCTGATTACCGGATTCATTTTGGTTGTGCTGGCGATTGGCGTCTCAATTCCCAACCTGCTACTGAGAGGCAGGAGTATTCGGGAAATTCGCTGGCTGTCAGCCAAAAAATCTGACAGCCCTCCGGTATAAGACTATGTGTCTGCGGACAACGCGCGCTCTCGCTGATACGCTTCATAATCAGGCACCAGCCGTTCAAATGGCTGATTGAAGAGCGGTGATGAAATGATAAAGTCCGCAGAAGACGCGTTGCAGGCAACGGGAATATTCCAGACAGCAGCCAAACGTAACAATGCTTTGACATCCGGGTCGTGCGGTTGTGAGGACAGGGGATCCCAGAAGAATATCAAGGTATCCAGACGTGACTCGGCAATCATAGCGCCAATCTGCTGGTCGCCGCCCAGCGGACCACTCATGAGGGGATGAACCGCTAAACCGAGCTGCTGGTTCAATATTTCTCCCGTTGTACCGGTCGCATAAAGATGATGCGATGCCAGTTGGGGCTTATGTCGCTGGCTCCACGCCAACAGATCCGCTTTCTTGTTGTCATGGGCAACCAGCGCGATATGCCGATTTTCAGGCATGGTGACAGTTTTATAGCGCATAGCATCGGCTCACATAAACAGGTCGATATAAAAAAGGCTGCCAGATGGCAGCCTTTATTCACTCAAACGTCGAAGGCAGGTAATTTCTTTTCCACACAAACCCGGTTCAAACGGGTATGCACCGGAACGCCATCTTTGAAAGGAGGATAGTCTTCTCCCATGATCAGAGGCGCGAGGTAACGCCGACACTCTTCAGTGATATGCAACCCATCCTCACGGATAAAGTGACGGGGCATTTTCATTTCCACGTTGGCGACCATTTCCAGTGGCACTTCACCGATGGACCAGGTGTACGCAGGACCTTCACCACGAACAATGGTAGGCATAATGCCATTTTTGCCCTGTACGGCATATTCAACTGCCGCCGCACCAACCGCATAGGCCTGTTCCACATCCACGGCTGAAGCCATGTGACGGGCAGCACGCTGCAGATAGTCCACCACCGCCCAGTGATACTTGTAGCCCAGGGAATCCTTGATCATTCGTGCCAGGATAGGTGCGGTACCACCCAGCTGAACGTGGCCGAACGCATCTGTGGAACGTGAGGCTGACAGGAAGGTACCGTCACCGTAGTGCGTACCTTCTGAGGCGACAACGACACAATAGCCGTGGTCTTCAACAGTCTGTTCGACCTGGGCAAGGAACGTTTCCCGGCAGAAATCGATCTCCGGGAACAACAGCATATGTGGCGGGTCATTCTCTTTGTCCATGGCCAGCGCCGCAGCGGCTGTGATCCAGCCGGCATGGCGCCCCATGACTTCCATGATGAATACCTTGGTCGAGGTTTCATGCATGGACTCGATATCCAGCGAAGCTTCCTTAACCGATGTCGCAATATATTTCGCGACAGAACCAAAACCGGGGCAGTTATCCGTGGCAGGGAGATCGTTATCGACGGTTTTTGGAACACCGATACAGGTGATGGGGTATCCCATTTCCTTGCTGTAAAGAGAGACCTTGTGGGCGGTATCCATCGAGTCCCCACCGCCGTTATAAAAGAAGTAGCCAATATTATGGGCTTTGAATACCTCTATCAGGCGTTGGTATTCAGCCGGCTTGTCTTCCGGGGTAGAGAGTTTGTAACGGCAGGACCCAAAGGCACCACCCGGGGTGTGGCGCAGTCCCGCGATCGCGTCGATAGACTCCAGACTGGTGTCAATCAACTCTTCCTTCAGGGCACCGAGAATGCCGTTACGACCGGCGTACACCTTGCCGATCTGATCCGGATACTGACGGGCGGCTTCAAGGACGCCACAGGCGCTGGCGTTTATGACAGCGGTGACACCTCCGGACTGGGCATAAAAGGCATTTCTGACGGACATCCAGGGCGCTCCTGTTACTTGTGTCTATCCTGATTTAGCAGCACACCATGCTGCAAGGGCTCAATGATGGCGTGGCAATCATACTGGAAAACAGCGGCCTGAGCCAAAACGATAGCCCTGTGGTCGGTCTCTCTTTTCAGGTCTCTCACACCGGGACTGGCAACCATTCTTTCTGGTCTGCGATATTTGACAACAGTCTGGGCAGAAATATCCTGCTCACCCTCAGAAATAGCTAAAATCTTTATGATCGGCATACGCCGAATGATATAGCCCGATTCCACTGAGAGGCATGGATCGTTAATTTGACAGACTGTGAGCAAGCTTCTATTTCTTTCCCTGTCATTTCAGCAGAGGGCTGAAATAATGTCGTTTCTTTTTCAAAAAACCTTCACTGGACTCCCTGTATCCACTGGTGGATGTTGTCATGATAAAATGCGCTGCACGTTTTCTCGTTCTTTATTGTCTTGTTTCGGCCTCCTACAGTACAGCCGCGACCTCCTCTTTTAATTGCGATTCATTTCTCAGCCAACCTATCGAAAAACAGCGAGCAGAATTCACAAAAGCCAGGGACTTATTCATCCGTAATTTCAGTCAGATAAAAGGTGTCGATAACTCCGCCTGGGAGCTCACTAAACTCCTGCAGCAAAAGCGTTTTGACCCGAATATTGAAAAAGGCGTCTACCTGGCCCATCTTCCTGGGCACCTGCTGAATTACAACGAAAATATTGACACTGCTTTTTTAAAAAATCTGCAACAGGCCATCAATAATCTTGAAGACATCGGAAAATGTTTCCATTATCGAAAAAACAATACTAAAAAGCAGAATCCATTAATGGCGCTAAAACTGTATGAGAATGACAGCGCCCAATCCCAGGATGATGTTTCTCATATTTTCTTTGGTTATACTACCTCCGCAATGCAACAGGGCAATGCCATAAAAGTTGCCCGGGGTGCCGACACCAGAGAATGCTCATTAGCCAATTGTGTTTTCAAAAACATTCCTATTGAAAAGGCCCGTGAGTTTGTCAAATCGCACACAGTAATTCGTCTTGTTCATAGTCCGGTTGAACTCCAGCGCATACAGGCTAACGCCCAGGCACAGCCCCATGAAAAGCAGTTACCGGACAAGAGCTGGCTGACTGGCGTCAAGCTTTATAAAACCGGCGAGATATTCACCAGCCCAGAAATTTACGTCAACATTGGTTACTACGCAGGTGAACAGCTGATTGGCAAAAATGTCCTGCAATTGCCCTGGGTTACCAAGAAAGGCATGAACCGAGGAAATACATTGTTGCTAGATTGGCCCGTCGGCAGTGACAAAGCCAAAGTTGTTGTCATGGAAAGTGACGTTGATATCCCCTATGACGTGATGCTGGATGCAGCCTTTGGTATTGGAAAATACTTTACTGACGAAAACTCAACAACCGGTTCTTTGCTGAGCAGCCTGCACAGTGCTATTTCCGGTTGGTTCAGTGGGACGGGCTGGGGTGATGACGACTACATTGGCACCGTCGTGATTGATAGAAACGCCCAGATGCCTGAAATCGCCACTGACGAAGGTTCCGCCATACTGCAACTCCGCCATGAAAGCGAAGCAAAACGTTTTCCGATATATGGTCAATAGCCTGCATAGAGGTTCTTAACAAAGAAAGATTAGGTGGCACAATAAAAAAAGCAGTACCTCAACGGGTACTGCTTTTTAGTGCGAAAAATCACTGTAAAGGCTTTTAAGCAGCAGATGCAGCTTCGAAGAACGCTTTCATCCTTCCTACATGCCCTTTAAAGTCTTCATTCTTGATCTTGGATTCTGTCAGATGCTTGCTGACAGCTTCTTTGACCGGTACTTCAGCAACAGTACGCTCTGAGACAGTTGCATTGTCCATAGGCTCCAAGAAATCGACATTTTCATCACTGTCTGTGAAAAGGTCAAAATCCTTCATTGCTTGTTGTGCACGCGTTCTTGCATCAAATACTGCGACTTCATCTTCCATTGCGAATCCATCACTATTACCAGTATCTTCATCCTCAAGATCAAGATCAAAAGCCAATGCATAATAACTGTGTGTCAATGGCATTCTCAGGGCATCAACTCTTTCTGTTACTGATACATTTTTTTCATCAGCAGTAGAATGATAAAAACCTTCATCCTTTGAACAACTCTTCAGGTCACTTTCAGCTTTTGCAATATATTCTTCCAATTCACACTCAAGCTTATCGATATCTGTTTGAATAGTATCCCATGTCATCCAACTCGCTTTATTTCCACCTAAACGGCCAGAATCATTATCGACGCCTGCTTCCAGAGACTCATTTTCACCGGCACTAGGGCTGTCTGTGAGCTTCAGCTCAATATCACACTCATCACCTGAAGAAACTTTACGTTTTTCAATTGAAGGGGCAAGTGAGCCAAATATCAGCGCTGTTGATAAAACAGAACCGGTACCTTCCTGCGTTACAAACTTTCCATTTAACTCGCCTTTAATATCAGGCTTCGTACTTGCTGAACGGTCATACGCTTTAAAAATAGAAAGTTTATCTTGAAAACTAAGTTTTTCTATACTCATCGGAATCCCTCCTTCATAGTTGTGAGTTAAAGATACCCGAGCTACTGAAACAGCGAAATTAGACCAACGGTCAATAGTGAGAATAGCTATAATAATTATTTATTTAATTTCTTTTAATGAACAATCCCGTCTCAAGAGGCGGGATATCAAAAAAGTCGCAACTATATACTCAATTTTCGTTTCGTTCAGTTGGGTATATAGCGCTGCAAGCAGCGGGGAATTAGACCCTGAGGGATTAAATATCCCTATAACAACTGCGTTAATCAAAATCCTATTATTCGAAAATGTCATCAATTCGAGCCTCTAAATAATGCTAAACAATATTACGGTTCTTGGCGCTGGCATGGTAGGCACCTGCTGTGCCATACAACTAGCCGAACGGGGCTATAAGGTAACGCTGATTGATAAACGTCGCCCCGGGCACGGAACCTCCTATGGCAATGCCGGCCTGATCAACCGGGGTTCCGTTTTTCCGCTGGGAATGAACGAATTGGTACACCACCTGTTTCCGGCCATTCTCAAACAAACACCCCATGTTCATGTCCATCTACGCTACCTGCCCGCTTATTGGCGCTGGCTTGTCACTTTGATCAAAAACAATCGTACGCGGTCTGCCTATCACAACACCGTGATTTCGCTTGACGCATTGTTCCAGCATGCGCTGGATGAACATAAGCGCCTACTGCTTAAAGCCAACGCCCTGGACATGTTGCTTGAGGGTGGCTGGCTGAAACTCTATCAACATGAAGACGCCTTTCAGGACAGCCATCGCGAAAGAACCTTTTATGATCAACTGGCCATAGCATATGACATCCTTTCCCCCTCGCAGATCAGCGAACTGGAGCCCGCCATCTTCCCACGTTACGCCAAAGGGATCTTGATTAAGGAAACCGCCTCTTTGTCAGATCCCTGCGCCGTCGTTAATCGTTATGTTGACCTGTTGTTGTCACTGGGCGGCAAATACCTTCAGAGAGACGTCAAACGACTGATTCCACACTGTCAAACCTATACAGTGGAAACAACCCAGGAAACACTCGAAGCCAACGAGATCATTCTGGCTATGGGTCCATGGAGTGACAACCTGCTTCATTCACTGGGTTACCACTACCCCATGGCCTGGGAACGAGGTTACCACCAGCACTATCAGCCAGAAGATGGCTCTCGTTTGAATCGTCCTATCTACGATGTCGAAGGGGGCTTTGTTATCGCTCCCATGTTACAGGGGCTTCGTCTAACCACCGGGATTGAACTGACCCACCGTGATGCCCCCGCCTCTCCTCGCCAGCTAAAGCAGGCAGCATTAGCAGCGCAAAGCTGTCTTCCCCTTGGACATCCAACAGGTGACGCATGGCTCGGCAGTCGCCCCTCCATGCCTGATAGCCTTCCGGTGATCGGTGCAGCCCCGAAGCACCCTGGCCTGTGGTTTGCGTTTGGCCATGGACATGTCGGGGTTGGCACTGCCGCTATTACAGGGCGGTTGCTGGCCGAACAAATCTGCAACGAAAAACCACTCATCGATATGACACCCTTTTCACCCTCGCGGTTTCTGTAACCAGCACATTCACTGATCACTATTTATGCACCATCGTTCAATTTATATACACTGTGCTAACGATTGGTGCATTGTTCGCCCTGCCGAACACCACGACCGTGCACATCGCCCGTGATGAGTCACCAATTGATGCCGTAGCGATCCGTAACAGAGGAATATTCACACCGCAGTCATTACGAATGAAGTACCCACGATAACAATGAGAGAGGGTATGACATGCAATTCTGCACAAGAGCACTGAGTACAACCATTCTTACACTGCTTATGCTGTTTGGCAGTCTTCCAGCCCATGCCGAAGAGGGCGATTATTCCTGGTGGCGCAGCTTTCTGAATCTGTTTAATCCACCGGGTGCTGACAATCCCGTAAACGACAGTGATACCCAGGGAATGTACCCTTTGGCCAAACCGGAATCCGGTTTCAACGACGGCTATGATCCCAAGCGCTATTATGCGTGGCAGAAAATTGAAGTGCCTGCCAGCACCGGTGCGGCCTGCGGTAATGGCTCGCCTTACAAGTTTTTTGTCAGTACCGTGCCAAATACCAAAAACACCCTGATCTACATGGAAGGCGGTGGCGCCTGCTGGGACTACGAGAGTTGTTCCGGACAGTTGCGTATTCTGGCACAACTTGAACACCGATTCTGGTAACTCTTGAACACCCATTCTGGTAAGTCTTGAACACTGATTCT
>NZ_BAABFL010000465.1:0-46880 GCF_039540975.1 Kistimonas scapharcae | reverse complement strand
CAGGCGGTAATGGGAACATGGGGATGAGCTTAGGCGGCAGAACGTGAAATCGCCTTATGTACCGGTTTTTGAGTACTTACCGCTCTATTAATGAAACAGCAATAGTGAATATAAAGGGCGTTTTTAAGCTTTAGCTTACTTCGCGTGATGGTTTGCTATTCGAATACGGCAACAGTAGCCTTGCCCGGCAAATAAAACGACAATAATCAGGATAAAACGCAAAAAACGGCACGGAGGTGGCCATTGAAGACGATTCTTTCCACGGGGATAGCTGCCTGTCTTGCGGCAACATTGCTCACACCATCAGCGGCGGTTGCCGGTGACTGGCTACAGACTGCCACATCGGTGGCTAACAGCATGACCCAGACCACTACGGCGAATACAGAACAGCCAATGACGCAGGCCTTGGTCGACCTTGCCATGCAGCAATTAAATCTGACGCAGACGCAGGCGGAACATAGCCTGGGTGGTCTCTTTCATTTAGCCAAAGATAATCTGAGCAGCAGCGATTTCTCGCAGGTGTCTGATGCAGTACCAGGCATTGATGCCCTCATAGCGCTGGCGCCAGCCATGCAGGAAGAGAATGGCCTGCTGGGAAGTCTGATGTCTCATGCAGGCGATACAGGTAAAGCCCTGCAGGGTGCTAATTACATGAAAGGCATTTTGGATGAATATGGTGTGCCACTGGAACAGTTGCTGCCGCTGGTTGAATTAGCTTCAAGTTACCTGCAGCAGAATGGTAATGAAGAGGTTGCCAGTCTGTTCACTCAGGCGCTGTCTATTTAGTAGGGTCTTGGCTTCTGCAGGGATAGCCAGCGGGAGCCTGAATTATCCGAGCTGACTGACGATATTCACCTGCCGGTCGTCCGGTATCTCGCTGAACGACAATACCCTCAGGTGTTTGGTGCAGACGTGGGCAAAGCGCGCCAGTAATGGCCGAAGCTGTGGCACCACCAATAGCACCGGTAGTTGACCATGGCTTTCCATCTGTTGTTCAACGGTGGGCAGCTTTTGTTGCAGCTGAGCGGTGAGGCTCGGTTCCAGCGGAATCGCATCAGGGCTGTAACCACCATTCTGGCTGGCCTGGCGCCAGGCTTCCAACAACAGTTTTTCCAATGCCGGTGACAGGGTTGTGACAGGCAATACCTTGTCCATACCTGCCAGGCTGTTGAGTATCATGCGACGCAGGGCAACCCGAACGTCCTGGGCCATCACCAGTGGGTTACGGTCTTTATTCCCCGTATCAATCAGTGTGGCGGCAATGGTGCGCATATCGGTTAACGGTACCTGTTCTATCAGTAATGCCTGGCAGATGCGCATAAGTTGTCCCAGGCTCAGTTTGTCGGGGATCAGTTCATCCGCCAGCCGGGGGGAGAGCTCACGTAACTGCTCCAGCCAGTCCTGGGCTTCATCGTAACCAAACAGTTCATGGGCATGATCTTCCATAATCTGTCCCAGGTGGGTGGCAATGATGGTGGGGCCATCCACTACGGTGTACCCCTGTCGCATGGCATCCTCTTCCTGTTCCCGGGTAATCCATACGGCATCAAGACCATAACAGGGGTCATGGTCGGCGGTGCCTTCCAGTTCTCCGCTGGCTTCCCGGGTGGCGATAGCCAGTAAATGGTCGGGTATGACCCGGCCGGTGGCGAACTGTACCCCGTGCAGGGTGATGACATAATGCTCCGGATCGAGATCCAGGTTATCCCGAATGTGGACACTGGGAATCAGGAACCCCAGTTTCTGCGACAGGTTCTTGCGCACACCGCGGATGCTGCTGGTCAATTCACTGGTGCGACTGCTGTCCACCAGTGGGATCAGCCGGTAACCGATTTCGAGGCCAAGGGCGTCGGCCGGGTGAAGTTCCCGCCAGTCCAGAGGGGGCTCTGTGGGTTCAGGCGCTGTGCCAGTGTCCGGCGCGCCGGTTTTCTGCTCGGTTTTTTCACGACGCAGTGATTTTAATCCTGGCAGGGCAACCAGTAAGCCAAGCCCCGCGAAGGCCAGGTGTGGCATACCCGGCACCAGCCCCATAATAATCAGGATACCGGCACAGACCAGAAAGGCCCTTGGGGAACTGAGTAATTCGCTGCGAATCCGTGCCGGCATATTGCCGCTGCCAGATACCCGGGTCACCATGATGGCGGCGGTGGTCGACAATAGTAGTGATGGCACCTGGGCCACCAACCCATCTCCGATGGTTAACAGCCCATAGGTATGAAAGGCGGTGGCCAACGGTAGGTCATACTGGAAAAGCCCAATGGCAATGCCGCCGATGATGTTGATCGCCAGGATCAACAGACTGGCAACGGCATCGCCCCGGACAAACTTACTGGCGCCGTCCATCGCACCGTAAAAGTCGGCTTCGCGACTCACTGCTTCCCGCCGTTCCCCAGCCTCCTGTTGATTCAGAATGCCGGCATTCAGGTCGGCGTCAATGGCCATCTGTTTGCCGGGCATGGCGTCCAGGGTGAAGCGGGCAGTGACTTCAGAAATCCGGGTACATCCCTTGGTGATAACCACAAAATTGACAATCACCAGGATGGTGAAGATCACAAACCCCACTACGTAGTTGCCAGCAATTACCACGGTGCCAAAGGCTTCGATCACACGACCGGCGGCGTCTGTTCCGGTATGTCCCTGCAACAGCACGACCCGGGTAGAGGCGACATTCAGTGCCAGCCGTAGCAGGGTAGCGATCAGTAGCAGGCTGGGAAACACTGAAAAGTTCAGTGGTCGATCAATCTGGATCGCCAGCAGTAGCATTAACAGGGAAAACGCAATATTGAAGGTAAACAGGGTATCCAGCAGAAACGGCGGAATCCGCAGGATGACCATGGCCAACGTCAGCAGCAACAGGGCTGGGGTGGCCAGGTAGCCGAAACGGTGCTGGTCTGTCGTATCACCCGGGTACATGGTTGGCGGATGTCGTCTGTTGGCGGCGGTAGTGTTCCGGCAGGTCAATAACCGGCAGATCAGGATGATCTTCCCGTTCACCGGCTCGGTAGCGTTTCAGCTGGTAAACATAAGCCAGTATCTTGGCCACCGCCAGATAGAGATCGGCAGGAATTGTTTCGCCGGGTTTGACGGTGTAATACAGGGCGCGGGCCAGTACCGGATAGAGCACTACGGTGCGGTGATGATGTCGGGCGACGGAGATAATGGTTTTTGCCAGTTCATCCACCCCGCTGGCCAGCACGACTGGTGCCCTGGATTCGGACTCCCGGTAACGAATGGCAACGGCATAGTGCACCGGGTTGGTGATGACCAGGTCGGCCTTGGGTACCTCGGCCATCATACGGCGGGTGGAGACTTCACGCTGCATTCGCCGGATATGGCGACGCACCTCGGGCTTGCCTTCTTCTTCCTTATGGGTTTCCCGTGCCTGTTGATGGGTCTGCATCAGCTGCTTGCGGTGATGGTGCCATTGAAAGGGCATATCAATCAGGCCGGTGAACAGTAATGCCACCGCAAACATCAGCAGGGCGTGGCCAAGCAGCATGAAACCCAGTGGCAATCCAGTCCAGACATCGTTGCCACTGAGTGAATGTAGGGAGGCAGTGGCATAACGAATAAAAAACCACAAACAGGCTAGCAGTAGCCCGGTCTTCAGCAGGGCTTTCACCAGCTCCATCAGCGCCTTACTGGAGAAAAAACGACGTAGACCCTTGATTGGATTGATACGTTGCCATTTCGGGCGAACCGCTTTTCCACTGAAAATCACACCGCCCATCAGCCAGGCGCCCACGATGGCAGACAGCAAAACGATCAAGGTCAAGGTAAAGAGCAGGGACAGCAGGAGGGCACTGGCGCTACTCATCAAGGCAAGCATGTGACCCGGATCAGTGGCGTCTGTCCACTGAAACTGCAAACAATGTTGGCTGAATTGCAGCAGGGGGTCAGTGAACCACTGAGACAGGGCAGTAAACAGCAGGCTGAGCACCAGGATGACAACCGCAGCCGTCATATCCTTGGACCGGGGAACCTGGCCTTCCTCACGGGCCTGTTTCAGGCGACGCTCACCGGGTTCTTCGGTCTTCTCCTGTGCGTCGTCTTCGTTCTCGTCCGCCATTGGCGCTTTATCCTGTCAGTTGTCGCATCATGAGTAGTGCTTCTGTCGTGTACCGGCCGACCGCATCGGCAAACCGGTGACTGGTGATCAGCAGAATAATCAGGCCTGCCAGTAAGGTGGCGGGAAAACCAATGCTCATCATGTTCAGCTGGGGCGCCGCCCGGGTCAGAAACCCCAGGGCCAGGCTGACGATCAGCAGGCTGAATATAGCCGGCAGCGCCAGCAGCAGGCCGGCAGAAAACAACCAGGCGGCCTGTTTCACCAGTGTTGGCAGCAATGTTTGCAATGGCGTGAATGATCCAGTCGGGAGGGTCTGGTAACTTTCCAGCAGGATGCTGAAGACGACACCGTGACCATTCATGGCGATGAACAGGGTGAGTGCGCCGAACTGGTAGAAATGGCTGAGTGCCGGCACGCTGATACCGCCGACGGGATCATTCAGTTGTGCCATGCCCAGCCCCATCTGCATGGCAACCAGGTTTCCCGCCAGGGCGAACAGTGACAGGTAGAGGGCGGGGATGAAACCCAGCACCAGGCCTGTCAATAACTCCCCGGCGGTGATCAACATGGCTTCCGCAGAGAATGCGGCAATACCGGGCTGTGGCAGGGTAATCGTGGGAAATATGGGTAGTACAAGCGCAATAGCGATAACCAGACGCAGGGTGGCAGGCACCAGATCGCTGGTGAGCGGCATGATCATCAGTGCGCTGCCGAGTCGGGTGACGCCCCAGATACCTCGACACAGCCACTCATCCATCTGAGTAAGTGACAGGGTTAAATCCGCCATCAGATCAAAGGACCATCATTCATCATGCAACAACCTGGGTGATCTGGCTGGCGACCATCAGAAAAAAGTCATTCAGTTCGCGGATGAGCCAGTGCGCCATGAAAGCCATCACCAGCAGCGTCACAATCAGGCGTGGCAGTACGGTCAGACTCTGTTCGTTGACCTGGGTCGCGGCCTGAATAACACTGATCATCAGGCTGACCAGCAGGCCCGGTACAATCAGCAGCGCGACTACCCGAACGACGACGATCAGGGCATTGCGAAGCAGGTCAGCAGCGATATCGGGTGTCATACGTCACGTTTCCGGTATCCAGGTCAGGTGGTCACACTGCCGGCAAGGCTGCTGACGGTCAGGTTCCAGCCGTCAACCAGTACAAAGACCATCAGCTTCAAGGGCAGGGAGATGACCAGGGGGGACAGCATGATCATTCCCAGCGCCATCAGGATGCTGGAGACAATCAGGTCAATCACAAGAAAGGGCAGGAACAGTAGAAAACCGATCTGAAAGGCGGTTTTCAGCTCACTGGTCAGAAACGCGGGAATCAGGGTAGTCAGGGGGATGTCATCTGGTGCGGCGTTCATGTCAGCACCACTCAGGGTGATGAACTGTTCCAGATCGGTGGCCCGTGTATTGATCTGCATGAAGCGGTGAATGGGATCCCGTGCCGTGGCCACGGCTTCCTTAAACGTCAGCTGTTCATTCATCCACGGCTCAATGGCTTTTGTCCATATGGTGTCGAATATCGGGCGCATGACAAACAGGGTCAGGAACAGGGCGATGCCGATCAGTACCCGGTTAGGCGGTGTCTGCTGCAGCCCCAGGGCCTGGCGTAGAATCGCCAGCACAATGATAAAGCGGGTAAAGCTGGTCATGCAGAGCAGTGCCGTGGGTAACAGTGTCAATGCCGTCAGAATCAGCAGTATCTGCAGGTTCACGGTGTAGTCACGGGTGACATCGCCGTCAGTCACCGAGATCAATGGCAGAGTAGGCGCTGCGTGGACCGATCCCGCCATGAGCAGGGTACAGCACAGTATGGCGCATAGGGACGGAATATACGGCAGTGACTTCATGATGATGGCCCGGTGCAGACCGTTTTATTGAGACGGACAGAGGGGCTGACGATATCCAGCAACCGTATCCCGTAGCGCTCGTTGACTAACACCACTTCGGCCCGGGCGATCAGGATGCCATTGGCTTTGACATCCAGCGGTTCCTCCTCACTGCGGTCCAGGCTGATCACATCACCGGGTTTCATGGCCATCAGTTCACC
This sequence comes from Kistimonas scapharcae, assembly GCF_039540975.1. Lineage (NCBI taxonomy): Bacteria > Pseudomonadati > Pseudomonadota > Gammaproteobacteria > Oceanospirillales > Endozoicomonadaceae > Kistimonas > Kistimonas scapharcae. Next base: position 40,753 of record NZ_BAABFL010000465.1, on the reverse strand, counting down.
GATCGTTATACGGCGGCCGCCGACTTCCAGGGTCAGGTGTACCGGTATGTTTTTGACCAGATCAATATCACTGGCATCAGTCTCAATTTCTGCAGCGGTTTCGGTAGCAGGAGATGCACAGGGTGATTGCGGTTCTGAAAGGAAAGGCTCGTTCTCCCCGGACGCTGACCGCTCACGCGCTTGTACCGTAGATGCCACTTCAGGCGGTATGGGGCCAATAAAATCCGGTGAATGGCCATTTTCGAGAGTGTCATCTGTCTGTGGAGATGTTGGCACATCCTCACTGGTGTCGTCATCGTGTGCTATCAGGACGTCATCATCGGTTGTCTTTGCCTGTTCTATGGGGGCTTCTTTCTGTTGTGTGTCTTCCTCTTCAGCGGTGGCGATATCGGTTTCCCCGGTGTCGTGCATGTCACAAGCTCCTGCAGACGGTCAGGTTGTTAACGTTGAGAGCTGTCAGGAGGCGCTGAGGCTGTCCAGAAACGCCAGTGCAAGGTGGCCACTGCCAATACCCACGCGTGCAGTAAACACCGGCTGGTCTTCGGCATTGACGACAACCGTTTCCTGAAGTGGCAGGGGGACAATGTCGCCTTTCCTGAAGCCCATGATCTTCTGCAGGGGCAGGGTTTGCTCAGCAAGAATCGCCCTGAGTTCCACCGGTGTCTGCGACAGCGCGGTTGTCAGGCGCCGGTGCCAGTGCTGGTGTGCGGCTGGGTGATGTTTCTTTCCTGGTGCTATGTGTTCCAGCAGGGACATGGGCATGTTGATCTCGAATGTACCTGTGGTGTCTTCTGTCAGCTTCAGCCGGTAGCGCGATCGCATCAACCGCCCTTCCGATGGCGTTTCATCGGTAGTCATTGTGTCCAGCAGGTTGAGACTCATAGATGGTAATGGATGCCAGATTTCCTGCCAGAGGGGCAGCAGGCATTGGGCGATGGACTCGAACAGGTAGTGTTCAGCCCGGGTGGGCGGTGTGGATACGGGGTCGGTCGGTGAGCCCTGGGAAATGTCGCCACGGCCGCCAAAAAAACGCTCGAACAATGCTGACAATAATTCCGGCGCCAGTGAGAGATAACCGAAGCCATCCTGTTTTTGGCCACCATCAGTGGCGATAGAAACGGAAAAGCATTTGATCATTGCACGAGCCGTATCGGGTTCTTTTTCATCGAACGTCTCAATGGTCGCGCCCAGGTATTCCAGCTGCATGCCGGAGAGTTCCAGTTCCCGTGACAACTGTTTAGGGACAAGACGGAGGAACGGTGTAACCAGCTGGTCCTGCAGGTTGAGTAGATAGGTGGCCTGAAATCGGGGATGGGCCAGGCTGCAGGGGCTGATTGTGGTTTCGCCGCACGGGGCGTTGGCATCCCGGGTGTGAGATGTTGAGTCATTATTGCAAATGTCCACGGGAAGTCAGCAACCATTCATACTGCATTGGTCAGCTAATCATAATCTAAAATTTCCGACGTGCAGGCTCAATTGCAGTTTAAGGTCACAATGACGCTTATAACGTTTTATCCCGTATTTTGGAGGCGCTTTCGGCTGTTGGCCGCTGTCCTTTTATCCTGTCTCTTGTTGAAACCTGACGCGTTTGCCATGGAACAAACAGTCGCATTGGATGAAGCCCAGTGGACAGTCAAAACGCGGCGTTTTTTCAGTTGTCGGCTCCTGCTCAATACGGCCAGCCTGGGGGCGGTGTCGCTGCGCGCGGAGGCGGGTGCGGTCAGGGAGTTGACGCTGGACCTGCTGGGGTATGCCCCGTTCCAGGGCGGAGGGCTGGTCACTACCGTGGATGCGCCCTGGCAGCACACCGGACGGCAGGAATTGCTATCCGACATTTATCGTGCAACCGACCACGGGGTGGCATTTGACCTTGGCAGCTTCTTTCCTGAATTGCTCGACAACCTGGTCGATGGCATGTGGCTGAACGTTGAAATGACGGATCCGAACCAACCAGTGTTGCTAAACCTGTCGACCACCGGTATCCGTGACGTCCTGCCTGAATTCAAACGATGTCTGGGCGATCTGCTGCCGGTAAATTTTGCGCAGATTCGACGGACACAGCTATTTTATGACTCAGGCAAATGGCAACTGACGTCCGGACAGATGAAACAGTTACGGGACATCGCACGCTATATTCGGGCCGACAAGAAGGTGACGGCATTGACGATTGACGGCCATACCGATGCGACTGGGGACAGGCTTCTGAACTTGCGTCTTTCGCGCCAACGGGCCGAGGCGGTCCGGGATTACCTCGTTGACGAAGGCGTGCCTGCCGCCATGGTGGCTCACCTGCGTTTCCATGGGCAACGATATCCTGCCGCCAGTAATGCCACCCAAACAGGGCGGCATGATAATCGCCGGGTCATGGTTACCCTGCAGTGTCAGGAGGCCTTGCCTGATCAGGCATCAAACCAGGGTGTTATGAAAGGAGTGAATGATGGCTGATGTCGTACATCCTGTGTTTATTGCACTGGACTTGCCGTTGGCCGTCGGGCGGGCAGATTCTCAGGCGATGACCTCTCCCACTGGTGCCAATGCCGCGTCTGGTAGAGGGACAGATTTTTCCCGGATGCTCAAGGCGGAGCTGGATCAGGTCAATGCGTTGCAGCAAACGGCATCGGATCGCATGAACCGGGTGGAATCAGGGCAGGAAGAGGATCTGGTGGGTACGGTGCTGTCAGTGCAGAAGGCCAGCCTGTCCTTTCAACTATTACTGCAGGTGCGCAATCGATTGGTAGAAGGGTATCACGAAGTGTTTAACCTGCAATTGTAGTGACCATCGCAACCATGGCAGAGACGCACACAACAGGACAGGCCGGCCGTCGGGTACGTGACGCATGGCATTCACTCCAGCAACAGCTTGCATTGTTTCGCCGCCCTGAAAACCGGCGCCTGACCGTGGGTCTGTTGTTCGGTGCCGCATTCCTGGCCATTGTTACCGTGACCTGGCTTTGGTGGCAGGACCGTGATTATCGTCCCCTCTATGGACGACAGGAGCAGTATGATGCCGGTGTCGTCATCGACCAGCTCGACAAGGCGGGGATTGCCTATCGAGTACACCCTGATACGGGTCAGGTGATGGTGCGATCCGCAGAACTGCCGGAAGCACGGATGGCATTGGCGGCCGGCGGTATTGCCCCCTCCCTTCCGGAGGGACGGGCCCTGTTAACGGAATCGCCTCCTCTGGGCATCAGCCACTTCATGGAGCGACAGCGTTACATTGCTGCGATTGAGGGGGAACTGGCCCGAACCATCATGACACTGCAACCGGTACGCAGTGCCCGGGTGCATCTGGCGATACCGGAGCAGACTGTGTTTCTGCGTCAGTCACCGGAACCCCGGGCTTCTGTTGTACTGGAGCTCAGTGCCGGTGCCCGGCTGACCCCGCTGCAGATCGAAGGCATTGTTAATCTGGTCGCAGGCAGTATTGCGAACCTGGACAGAAATAATATCAGTGTCGTGGATCAGCTGGGTGCACCGATCAGTGACGAGCTCGATGAAACAACGTTATTGAGTGAGGCGCGGCGCCAGTTGCAATACCAGTCTGACATTGAACGTCGGCTGGAGACCCGGGTGCTTAGACTGCTGGCTCCGCTTGTGGGGAATGGTAATGTGCGTGTGCAGGTCTCTGCCGAACTGGATATGACATCGGGCGAGCAGACCCGTGAGAGCTACAGTCCTGACAACGAAGCGGTGCGCAGTGAATCCATGCAGCAATTGGTATCGGGGAATGAACTGCCCACCGGAACGCCCGGTGCGCTCGAAAATGTGCAGGATACGACAGGAAAAACGTCTGTTCAGGAAAAACAGTACGTACGGAATTATGAAGTAGATCGTACGGTCAGCCGTGAACAGCGGCTGCCGGGAGAACTCCGCCGTTTAACGGTGGCAGTATTGCTCAATACACGGCAAGCGGTGCAGAAAACGAAAGAGACTCAGGATGCGCAACCTTGGAGCGACGAGGAGCTTGGGCGGATGACGGTACTGGTGAAACAGGCCGTGGGGTATACCGCAGGCCGTGGCGATCAGGTCAGTGTCGAGTCATTGCCGTTTGTCACAGAGGCGCAGAATAATCTGGAGAAGGTGAATTGGTGGCAACAGCCCGCCATGATTACGTGGGGCGGGCGTGTAATACTGGCACTGATCATTGTGTTGCTATTACTGGTCGGCCTTCGTCCGTTGGTTCGCCGTTGGCTTCAGACTAGGCATCCTCCCGGTAAGGTGACGGCTCAGTCAGGACCTGGCAGTGAGGGCTCGGTGGATGATATGTCTGGCCTCAGTGAGTCTCCTGCTGCCACAGAAATGCCTTACGATGACGATGCCGTCGGCTTCCAGCACCGGGTAGAGACTCTGAAGCAACTTGCGCGGCAGGAACCTGGCAAAGTCGCCCATGTCTTACGACAGTGGTTGTCTGAGAAACCGGCCTCCTGATGGTTAGTCCTGGCATTACACGCCCCGACAGCCAGCGGGAATCCCTGGGGCCGATGGAACGGCGAACCCCCAGCGACGCTGCGGCCATCATGTTACTGCTGGGTGAGGAGGATGCGTCTGCCGTGCTCAAGCAGATGACGCCCTCAGAAATCCGTGTGCTCAGTGAGAAGGTTTCAGCGCTGAAAACCTTGCAATCCCGCGATTTAATCCGACTGTTGGACGATTTTGTTCAGGCCGTCAGCCATGCCGGAGTTTTGGCGGGAAATTACCAGATGCAATTGAAAAAGACACTGCAGCGTGCCCTGGGACGCGAGCAGGCCCGGTGTCTGTTAAGGCCGCTGTATGATGAACAGCAGCAGAATGTGTTGGAAGGGCTTCAGTATGCACGGTCGGATGTGCTGGCCGGTATGCTTCGTTGCGAGTCACTCCAGTTTCAGGCCGCGGTGCTCGCCTGTTTACCGGCAGAGCAGGGAGCACAGGTCATGGGATTATTGCCTGAGGAAACCCATCAGGCGCTATTGATCAGGATTGCCGGGCTGGAGAGTTTGTCACGGGCCTGTTTACAGAGTATTGCGGCGTTGTTGCAACAATATCTGGATGAGACCGGTATGGATCGGGAGTTGCCGTTGCGTGGTGTCCAACAGGTGGCGGACATTATGAACCTGTTCAGCCGGGAGAGCGGCAGGGATATTCTGTCGGGCATTCGGGGCGTAGATGAAACACTGGCCGAAACCATTGAGCGCCGGATGCTTCTCTTTGAACACCTGTTACACCTTTCACGGGAAGACTTGCAGAAATTGCTGGGTGATGTTGACCAGCGAACACTGGCGCAGGCCCTCAAGGGTGCGGATGAAAACCTCAAAGAGGCTATTTTTTCAGGACTGCCCAAGCGAGCGGTGCAATACCTTGAGGATGAGATGCAGGGGCTTGGCAGAATCCGCCAGGGCGTGGTGGATAGCGCCCGGCGTGAGATCCTGAAACGGGCTGAGTCACTGATCAATGGGGGTGAAATAACGCTGTCGTTTACGGATGAAAAGCTGGTAGATTAGGTGACGATCAATCTATTGATAAGTCGACTAAGTAGCCCTTTTAAATAGCAATTTAGCATGATATTTTGGGATGTCAGCGTATGAGTAGCGTGTGATATATACTTGTTGATAATAACAAGCACAGAAAAAGTGCGGATATTTGAGCTTTTTGACAGGGAGTCAGCATTGAAAAATCGATTAATAATATGCTTTATGCTTCCGTTTATATATGGTGTCAGCCAGGCTGATATTGCAGATAATTTACGCTGGACGATTGATGGTAGTGCTCGCTATAACCAGTTTTCATCCCCGGATCGAACAAGCCGGATTTATGCGTTAGGGATAGATACACATAAAGTATTTAGCGGTGAACACGGCGATATTGGGTATAGCGTAATACAGTTATATTTTACTCAGCTGTCACATCACAAGCCCACACCATTTATGTTTGATTCTCCGGATGATGGAAAAATCATCGTCAGGGAAGCCCATATCAATTATACCGCTTCTCCGGGCTGGCTACCGAACCTCCGCCTGGGTCACTTTACGATGCCTTTTGGTTTGGAGGACAGTAATGATACCAATGGCAAACTGCTAGATTATGGCCATGCTGAAAACCTCGGGACTAAATTGGACTGGGGTATCCTGCTCAATAAGGTACATGATGATTTTGAATATAAAATCAGCTACACATTAGGCGGAAAGGATGATCCGAAATCCGTAGATGGCTCTTCGTTAGTGACGGGTCGTATTAGTACATTGGATCATTATAATCTGGTTGTAGGATTCTCATTTTATGATGGTGAGCTTGATAACAGGAACAGGCAACGATTTGCCGTTGATATGCAATATTATATTGGCACTTGGGGGGTGAAAGCCGAGCTGGCTACCGGTGAAGTGGATGATGACAATGAAAAGTATGGTTTATTTGAAATAAACAAACTGTCGTTAGATGAAACATGGAAGTTGTATTCCCAGTATATTTATAGCGATAAGTCCGGTTTTGATGACAATAATGAGACCGGTGTGGTTGGTATCAGCTATGAGCCTGATACACATTGGGAAGCCAGTGTTGAATACAAGCACCAGTTTAGCAATATTAATGGTTTGGATGAAATGAAGCTGTTCAGAACTCAAATCAGATACAGGTATTGATATGCGGATTATCTTGCTATTCATGCTGGCTTTTTTTAGTGGTGGCGTATTGGCTGATGCCTACTGCTCATTAAGGGATCCTGTTGCACAGATTAAATTATTGTATCCCGATAAAACCAATCAGATGTCAATTGTCAGAGAGATTGATGAAGACATCCGGCAGCAGGTTAAAGCAGCACTACCCAATAATGACTTGCATTTTGGTGAGTTAGGCAAACACACGTTGTACGTTGCAATGAAGGGCAATCAGCAGCTTGGTTACATACATGTCCGGTCAGAGCAAAGCAAGTGGGGGTTGGTCGAAATTATCTGGGCCATTGATGAAGATTTCAGGGTTGTGGATTTTGCTTTTCAACGCTGTCGAAGCCCCAAAAAGAAGTTGATCGAGAATCAATCGTTTAAAAACAGGTTTATTGGTAAGAATCTGGAACAATTAAAGGCATATTTGGCTGATGATGGCGTTTCCGCTAATGAACAGCTGCTGGCGTATGCAGGAGGTGCTGAGGATCTTGCCAATGTTGTTTTAAGGTGTGCGCTAAAAACACTGTTGCTGACGGAGATCGTATGGAAGCCTGATTTAAAAGGCAAACATTGACGTGCTAAATATATTATGAAGATATCCAATTATAATCAGATTATTGCCGTATCGACACTGGTTATAGGTGTTTGTATCTTTGGTTTTATTTGGACTAAATACCAGAAAGTAGAACAGGTCTCTCGTTTTCGTTATGAGTCTGGCATGTCATTGAAAACATTCCAGCATTTTTCAACCATGTTTCAAGTCTGGCTTACAACGCAGGATTTGTTTTTTTCAGGCAAGCAGTCATATCTTGCCAGGGGAATCAATGAACAATCAAAATCCCTGGTTAACACCTTGCAGAGCCTGGAGTTAAAGAATGAGCGAGATCAGTTGTTATTACGAGATATTGAGTCCAAGCTTAAAAAAAATGATGGGGTTATTGCCTCATTGATGACCGTTTCAACCGTTTCTCATGATACGTGGTTGCACGCCATCAATACCTCTGATGATATCACCTCTTCTATCATCGTCTCCATAGAACAGCTGGCAGAAAGGCTTGATCAAAAGAAATACCAACTCGATACTGAGTTCGCAGATGCTGTCAGGCAGCTCAAGGTATGGGGGGTCGTATTAATCGTGATCTATCTTTTAATGATCATGTTGGGTACACGTTGGATCAGTAAAAATATTGTAAAACCTTTGGAGAATATCAGGGCGATTGCCACGCAACAATTAATCTCACATGAGGATGTTGAGTTTGTTCAGCGTGATGGCCCTTTAGAAGTCAAAGAGTTAGCGCGTTCTATCCAGAACTTAACGCAGCATATTAAGGTTGAGATGCATAAGGCGGAAGAGCAGCGAAATAATGCCGATGAAGCTAATAATCGCTTGACCATGATAATGGATTCAGTACCCAATGCCATTGTATTGGTCGATCAGGCTGGTGTTATTAAAGACATCAATATGGCGACAGAGAAATTGTTCTCTGATACGGATGAGCATATTTTAAACGCCAGGTTGAGTGATTATTTGCCCGCGTTCGCCCGTGAAGATGGCCAGTTTGATCGAAGTTGTGTCGTCGGTAGTGTACAAGAGGGTATGTTGGCACCTCATATAAAACACCCTTATGTGGAGTATTCGGGGTGTTTGATTTCAATATTTGGTGAAAGCCATTACTTAATCACTATTAGTGATATAAATGAACGGAAGCATAATCAGAAGGCTTTGATGCAATTGAATCAGCAGCTGATTCAGGCGGAAAAAATGGCTTCTGTCGGACAACTTGCCGCAGGTATGGCGCATGAAATAAATAATCCCATTGGGTATATACAAAGTAACATAGAGATGCTTGGCGAGTATTTTGTTACTGTTAACGAGTGTATGGCGTTAATGCTGAGAGGTGAAAGTGAAAAAGCAGCTAAATATTATCAGGATCATGACCTTGAATTCATTTTTTCAGATATTGAGGTGATTTTACATGCCTGTCAGGATGGCACGGTCAGAGTGACGAGAATAATCAAAGGGTTGGGTAATTATACGCATCTTGGTAATGAGAAGATGGAGCCTGTTAATATTAATGCTTTGATTACTCAAAGCCTCGGATTGGTTGAGAATGAATTGAAATATAAAGTTGAAATTGACGTTTTTCTTGAAGCACCTTTAGTCATAATGGGTTTTCCACAAAAATTACTGCAAGTGCTTGTTAATTTGTTAGTCAATGCCTCGCATGCCATAGACGGTTCGGGGAAAGTCTGGGTCAAAACACAGCGGGTCGACTCAGAAGCCAATATCATCATACAAGATAATGGGCATGGCATTTCAGCTGACAACATGGAGAAACTCTTTGATCCATTTTTTACCACTAAGCCGGTAGGAAAAGGAATGGGGTTGGGCTTGCATATTGTGCGATCTATTATGGAGGAGCATAACGGCTACGTAACCGTTACGTCGACTGTCGGTGAAGGAGCTGAATTTATATTACACCTGCCGTTAATCCTGGAAGAAAGCCAGTCATGAGAGGATTTTACAATCCACATCGGATCATTAGCTAAACGCTAACTATACTCTCCCTATTTTTTGAACCCGTGTGATTTTCAGTGTATGCCGTCAAATTCCACTGTCGTTCGTTTTCAGTTTCCAGTCATTGATACTCCAGCGGAGCCCGTTGTTCCCGATGCGTCTGAACAGCCGCTGTCGACCTTTGAGTATGAGCAGCAGGCACGTCGAATGCTTCGTCGTGCTCGTGAGCATGGCTACAGGGAGGGCTTTGTTCAAGGCAGGGAACAAGGGGGTGAGGCAGGGTACTCTGTGGGTCTGGAACAGGGGAAGGAAGATGGTCATCGTCAGGGCTATGAGCAGGGGCTAGCGAGTGGCCGCCATGAAAGCCTGGCGAAGGTCAACCTGGTGCATAGCGCATTGACTGCCTGTTGGCAGGAGTTGAGTGAGTGGCGCGATGCCTGCGGACGTGAGCTGGATGAACAACTGGTGTCAGTGGTCCGCCTGATTTGCCAGCAGGTGATTCAGCTTGAGCTGAATATCCGGCCCGATGGTGTCAGGGCGCTACTGGATCATGCCTTGGGTCTGTTGCCCCAGACGGATTCCGCCTCCATACGTCTGAACCCGGAAGACAGGGTTTACCTTGAAACGTTGAACCTTGCGTTACCTGACCAGTGGCAGGTGACGGATGATGATGCGATCACGGCCGGTGGCTGTATCCTTTCAACCCCTGGCGGCAGAGTAGATGCTCAGGTTGAAGCCCGACTCGCGGTGTGTATTGCAGAATTGCGCAAAAGCCTCGGGCTGCCGGACGCCAATGGCAATGGCGAATGACACATTGGGATAACACGCGGAGAGGCTTGCAACAGGCCTGCAGTAACCTCCAACGCCTGTCTACGATTACGGTGTCGGGTCGGTTAACCCGTCTGCGTGGCATGTTGCTGGAGGCCGAAGGCTGCCAGATTAATACCGGTCAGCGCTGCCTGGTCAGGAACCGGAACGGACAGCAGGTGGAAGCGGAAGTGGTCGGTTTTGACCGACAGCGCTTTTTTCTGATGCCCATGGAGTACGGTGAAGGCCTGGGGCCGGGCGACACGGTGCTCCCTTTGTCGGGTGATACGGGAATACCGGTAGGCAAGGCATTACTTGGGCGTGTGCTTGATGGCATGGCAAGGCCGTTGGATGGCAAGGGAGGGCTGTTATGCGACAAGCGCATCACATTGCATGGGGCTCCGATCAATCCCTTGCTGCGGCGCTTGATTACGCAACCGCTGGACGTAGGTGTGCGGGTGCTGAATGGCCTTATGACGGCCGGTCGTGGGCAACGACTGGGCATACTGGCCGCAACGGGTGTGGGAAAAAGTGTGTTGCTGGGGATGATGACCCGCAATACCGAAGCGGATGTGGTCGTGGTGGTGCTGGTTGGTGAACGGGGGCGTGAGGTCAGGGAGTTTATTGAGCACACGCTCGGGGTCGCCGGCATGGCGAAAGCGGTCGTGGTGGCCTCACCCGCAGACGACTCACCGGTCATGCGCCTTCGTGCTTCCCTGCTGGGACACCGCATTGCGGAGCATTTTCGGGATGAAGGCTGCCATGTCCTGTTATTGATGGACTCTCTGACCCGTTACGCCCAGGCCCAGCGGGAAATTGCGCTGGCCGTGGGAGAACCACCATCCAGTCGTGGCTATCCGCCGTCCGTGTTCAGCCTGTTGCCAAGATTGGTGGAACGTGCCGGTAATGGCTGCAGCGACAGGGGCTCAATCACGGCGTTTTATACCGTGCTGGTGGAAGGGGATCGACAGGAAGACCCGGTGGCTGATGCGGCGTGTGCCATTCTGGACGGGCATATCCACCTTACCCGGCAGCGGGCGGCGGGCGGTCATTACCCGGCCGTTGATATTGGCCTGTCTATCAGTCGCGCCATGGAGCGGGTGGTGAGTCCGGCTCATCAAGCGTCGGCTGTCGCTTTTCGGCGAGCCTGGGAACGTTGCCATGAAATCCGGGAACTGATGGAGCTGGGTGCCTATACGCAGGGGAGCGATCCGGTTAGGGATCAGGTACTGGCTCTGGAGCCTCAGTTAAACCGTTTCATTTGTCAGGGACTGACGGAGTCCGTTTCATTGCCTGACACGATTCAGGCGTTGACCCGAATCGCTGAGGAATGTTCACATGCAGGAAAAGACAATGACCCGCTGGCTCAAAACCCGACGGGCACAACAGCAGATGCTCATGGTACAGATGCGGTATCTGGCTGAAGAACGTGACCAGCATCAGCGGCTGATCCGCATGCTGGACGACAGTAGTCATCCGGGTGCCTTCTCGGAACCCAAATGCAATGGCCTGACATTGGCCAACGGACTGGGTTTCAGCCACCAGGTATCCGCAGTGCAGCGGCATTTGGGCGGGATTCTTGATCGCAATGAGAAAACCAGCCAGCAACTGAGGTCGGATGCATTACGACTGAAACGACAGACAGAGGTCAGCGAGCAGCGCCTAGAGTGCCGTCAGCAAAGACGACGCAGAAACCAGTTGAATCGCGTGATGGAAGAGGCCGTATGCCGCTGGGATGGTGGTTATGACTGAACCAGTTTGTGTGCTGCGCGGTCATTGATCCGTTGGCCCAAGGCATCATAACGCTGGCGTTTCAGGCCGTTTAACTGGTTCACGTAAAGTTGGCAGACCTGGGATTGTTTCTCGAGTAACCAGCGGTTGGTGTCACGTTGCTGCTGACACTGCAGAGCCAGGGCCAGGTATTCGCGATGGAGGCTTCGCGCTTCATGGGTCGCTTCCGCCGAGAGTGTGGTGCCGGGGTTATTGAGCCAGGCAACAAGTGTCTTGTAACCCAGTCTGGCCAGCTGATCCTGGCACTGAGCCATATGGCAGGCCAGTAAATCGTGGCTTTTTTCAATCAGTCCGGCCACGTGCTGTAACCGTGTCGTCTGCCGACTGACAAGGGCACTATGCTGGCGGGTAAGCTGCGCGCGCAGGGTGGTCAGGAGTGTACAGCCATCCTGCAGAGTTTTAAGGAGTGATTCGGTCATGATCGGTTAAAAAACAGCTGCTCCAGTTGCACGAGTTTATGGGCGATGGTTTCCGGTTCACTGGCCGTCTCACCGATGGCGGTCAGTGACTGGGTAGAATCGGCAGACGCGGCGCTGTGGATCACCTGACCGATGGCAGCCTGTTCTGTACTGCTAAGGTACAGTGCTGTGGCACTGATCTCAATGTCGGGTCGCGAGGTGGCAGTAGCAGTAGTTGAATTTGATGTTACCCGCTTTTGCTCTGAGTCCGTCTGCTGTGCAACAGCCGCAGGGCGGTTACCGGTATCACCGACTCCTTCTATGACCATCATTCAATTCCTGGCAGGCGCAGTACACGACACAAATGTAGCAGATCCACGCGCCATAACGTAAAAACCGGGTGGTATTTTGATGGGATCGCTTCTATATACAGTGTGCTGGTTTTGGGGCAACTGCCGTATAACGGACAACCCGTTGTTCCATGACGTTTATGTAATGGTTGCCGGTTTGTACCGGCCGTTAGTGATACTACGATGGCCATACAGTTTGATCAGGCGCTCGGTAACCAACCTCAGGCGCTTGCCTATAGAACATCTCGCAGTGCCATATTGGCGGGGAACCTGGTGAACCAGGAAACACCGGGCTACCACCCGCAGGATCTGTCATTCCGACATCTGCTGGACGTTGAAGATACGCAGGCACGTATGGTGAGGACAAATCCACTTCACCTGTCAAAGGCAGGGCAATTAGCCGCCACCCCTGACGTCGTGACCCGGGCACCGTTGCAGTCGCCGGTCAATGGCAATTCGGTTGAGCCGGAAAGGGAGCAGTTGGCTTTTATGCGCAATGCGACTGATTTCAACCGTGGGCTTTATTTTCTCCGCGCCCGGTTGAACGGGTTATCCCTGGCAATCAATGGTTCCCAGTAAGCCTGTCTGTGAGGTGTAACGTATGTCATTTTCTGCGGTGTATGACATTGCCGGCCAATCCATGGCGGCTCAGACGGTTCGGATGAACACTGTGGCCAGTAACCTGGCCAATGCCCGGTCAGCGGCGTCCAGTGAGGCGAACATCTATCGTGAGCGCGATGTTGTCTTTCGTGCAGACCCCGTGGGTCGTGGACGTCAGTCGGCGTTTGGTGTCACCGTCAGTGATGTGCTCAGGAATGAGCGTCCGGCCGAGCAGCGTTACCAGCCGGGCCACCCTCTGGCGGACAATAACGGTATTGTGTATTACGCCAACGTGAACACGGTGGAGCAGATGGTGGCCATGATGGCCGCATCCCGTCAGTTTGAAGCGACTGTATCGGTGCTGGGCACGACCCGGCGCATGCAGGATCAACTGGTTGAACTGGTGAGCCTCCGTTAACCATGGCTATCGTAACAGAACCGTTGTCTGGCAATGGCGCAATAGCGGATACCACAGCCCGGCCGGGCAAGGCAGGGGATCTCGGCAAACAGGATTTCATGAAGTTGCTGGTTGCCCAGATCCGTAATCAGGATCCCCTGAATCCGTCCGACAGTACGCAGATGGTGACCCAGCTGGCACAGTTTGCCGGGGTGGAGTCGCTAGCCGATATCCGGTCATCCATGCACGGGATGGATCATGGGTTGCAGGTGCTTCAGGCAGCCGGTCTCGCGGGGCGTAGGGTTACAGTGAATACCGACCAGTTGGTGTTGTCCCGCGACAGCCGGGATCGGGATATAGCCATTGAAGTGGGCACGGATGTACTGAGCGGCAACCGGGTAACCGTCATGCTGACGGACGGCCTGGGTCAAACGGCAGCCGTTCGTGAACTTTCCTGTTCCGGACGTGATCCGGCGAGGTTCAGCTTGAAAGAGATCGGGGGGGAATCCCTGCCGGATGGCGTCTACTTCGTGTCAGCAGCCTCTGATCAGGCGCCGCTGCCGGTTGCTGTCAACAGTCGTGTTAACAGTGTTTCGCTATCTGCTGAACAAGGGGAAACCCTGTTACAGCTGGCCGGTGTTGGCCCTGTGCCTGCATCGTTTGTGCGCAGCATCGAATAGTCCCTGGTATACACCCATGGTCGTGAGGTAGCGCGATGTCCATGAATATCGGAGTGAGCGGTCTCAAGGCAGCTCAGCAGGAGCTGGATGTGACCGGCCACAATATCGCCAATGTCGATGTGGTGGGCTTCAAATCCTTTCGCAGTATGTTCGCTGATGTGTACGCGGAATCCGGCGGCAAGATGGCGCAGGTCTCCGGCGTACTGACCCAGGGCACATCGCAGCGCTTTAACCAGGGCATATTGCAGACCACCGGCAGTTCACTGGATATGGGTATAGAAGGCAGTGGTTTTTTTGTGTTGTCCGGCGACGGTAACACGTTCTATTCCCGTGCAGGGTATTTTGGACTGAGTCGTAATGATGATCTGGTCAACAACCAGGGCTTTAAAGTTCAGGGCTTTCAGGTGGATGACAAGGGCGAAGTCGTAGCAGGTGCCCTGGGTGATATCCATATTGAGCGAAAGAGCATACCCGCCCGGGCAACGTCCCAGATCAGCGCCGCCATCAATCTGGATGCCCGTGATTCAACGATTCCGGCAATGGTCTTTGATGAACAGCAACCGTCCAGTTACAACTGGGCCACCACCTTTGGGCTGTACGACAGCCTGGGGGTACCGCACCAGCTGACCCTGTTCACTGTGCTGGCAGACAGTGACAGCAGCACCTGGGATCTCTTTTACCGGCTGGACAACCAGATGTTAAAGGATGTCTCTGACCCTACCCATCCGGTATTCCGTAAAGATCAATTGGCCTTTAATGGGGATGGATCCATCAAATCCGGCGGACTGGTTACCCTGGATGGAAACGACAGCAAGCTTTCAGGTCTGGAGCCGGGGGGCGGGGCACTGCCTCTGGTGTTGAATCTGGATCTCTCTTCCACGACACAGTTCGGCCAGGACTACTCCATTGCCGCCATCAATCAGGATGGCTACACCTCAGGCAAGATGAATGCGGTCCAGGTGGATACCGGCGGTCTTGTCCAGGTGTTGTATTCCAATGGCCTCAAGGCCACACAGGGACAGGTGGCGCTGGCGACGTTTACCAATGAAAACGGCTTGGTCGCAACAGGCAACAGTAGCTGGCAGGCCACAAGGGATGCCGGTGACCCTACCTATACCCAGTCGGGTACCGGTGGCGCCGGTGTCATTAATGCGCAGCGGCTGGAGTCCTCCAATGTGGATCTGTCGTCTGAACTGGTGCAGCTGATTGTGGCCCAGCGAAACTATCAGGCCAATGCCCGAACCCTGAAAGCCGAAGATGTGGTGATGCAGGCACTGCTCACGGTGTAACGCTGTTCAGCGTGAAAGCCGCCTAACCGCCAGAAGCGAGTTTCTATCATGGATTACGGTGTTTACCTAAGTGCCGGTGCGGCCTGGCAGACGATGCTGGCCCAGCAGACTCATGCGTCAAACCTGGCAAATGCTGAGACAACGGGTTTTCGTTCCGATTTCAACTGGACGGGTGAGCGTGCGTTTAACCTCGCAGGGGTAGAAGGCAGGATACCCGGCACCCGCACTGGCGCCGAGATGCAATTAAAAGGCAGTCGACTGGTGCCGGGTGACAACCAGTGGAGTGGACGGGAGCTGGATGCGGCGATTGTCGGTGAAGGCTGGTTTGTGGTGCAGTCCCCGACAGGGGATGAAGCCTTTACCCGGGGCGGTAATTTTGTTGTGAATGGGTTTGGCGAACTGGTGACCACTGCCGGTCTGCCCGTGCTCGGTGAAGACGGCGTGATGGTGTTGCCGGTGTTTAGCGGCTTGCAGATAGCCAGTGATGGCATGATCACGGTCGTTGTGGAAGGTGGTGACCTGGTGGAGGTCGGTCGGTTGCGGCGGGTGAATCCACCGCAGGGAACACTGCAAAAAGGGACGGATGGTTTGTTCCGTTATACCGGCCCCGGTGCCGTACCTGACGATCCCGATGTGGCCGTACTGGGTGGCGCGCTGGAGCAGAGCAATGTCAATGCCATCGAGGAAATCTCGGATTACCTGCAGCTTTCCCGGGAGTTTGAATTGCAGATAAAGGCCATTCGGACGTTTGACCAGATGGCCGCCCGGGGCAATGAACTCCTGCGGTCTTCCTGAAACGCCAGAAGCGGTGAGGTAGTTGTCAGATGCATCCGGCACTATGGGTCAGTATGACCGGGTTGTCCGCCCAGGACTATAACCTATCAACGTCGTCTAACAACCTGGCCAATATTGATACCGTCGGTTTTAAGAAAAACCGGGTCACCTTTGAGGACCTGTTTTACCAGGTACTGCGACAGCCCGGTGCCAAGGCAGATGAAACTAATGACCTGCCGTCAGGCCAACAGCAGGGCACGGGTGTTCGGATTGTGGCCAGCCAGAAGGTCTTCAGCGGCGGTAATCTTCAGACCACGACACAACCCCTTGATCTGGCCATCTCCGGCCATGGTTTTTTCCAGGTGCAGTTACCGGATGGTACATCGGCCTATACCCGCAACGGTCAGTTTCAGCTGAATGCTGACGGCAACATGGTCATGGCATCCGGCCTGCCGCTGGAGCCGGCTATCACGATTCCGCAGGAAGCCCTGAATATCACGATTGGTGAAGACGGCACTGTCAGTGTTTCCGTGTCTGGTGAGGTGGAGCCCCGCAATGTCGGCCAGATCACCCTGACCAATTTCATTAATCCCACCGGACTGGAAGCCCGGGGTGGCAATATTTTTGTGGAAACCGTAGCCAGTGGTGATGCCATTGAGGGTGCGCCTGGCGAGAACGGACTGGGACTGGTGAAGCAGTACACGTTGGAAGCTTCCAATGTTCAGGCGGTGGAAGAGCTGGTGAACCTGATCGTGGCCCAGCGCTCCTACGAGATGAATACCCGGGCCATCAAGGCGACGGATGACATGATGGAATTTCTGATTCGCTCCTCATAGGCACGGTGTATGAAACCGCTGGTGGTAAGGCTGTGGATACTGTGGGTTCTGATGATACTCAGTGGTTGCCAGCTGTCGCCAATGGCTGGCCCGATTGAGGAGTCCAGTGAATTGCCAGATATTCCTCCTTCTACCTATAACGCATCACCCGGCAGCCTGTTTCGGGGGCCTGCGTCTGCCAGTTTGTTTGAAGACCGGCGCGCCTATCGTGAAGGTGACATCCTGACGGTGGTTCTGGCTGAGCTGACCCGCTCCAGCAAGGCCGCGGATACCACGATTGGCAAAAACAGCACCATTAACATGCCTGATCCTGTGTTATTGGGTCGTACCGGTGCCAGGCTGCTGGGCAGCGAATGGTCGTTGCAGAACTCCATGAATATGAAACGTAATTTCAGCGGCAAGGCCAGTAATGAACAGAACAACCTGCTGACCGGTTATGTGAGTGTTGTCGTACAACAGGTGCTGGATAACGGCAGTCTCTATGTCAAAGGGCACAAGCAGATCCGACTCGGGCAGGGCGATGAAATCATTTACCTGAGCGGCCTTGTGCGGCCTGAAGATATTACGCTGGATAACCGGGTCTCCTCCCTGCGGCTGGCCAATGCCAAGATCAGCTACACCGGCAAAGGGGATATGGCCGAGGCCAATGTCATGGGGTGGATGGGGCGTTTCTTTAACAGCCGGTGGTCACCGTTTTGATGATGAAAGTGGCGGGTTCTTTTGCGGTTATGGCCCTGTGGCTTATCAGCCTGACGTTGCGGGCGATGCCATTGCTGGATCTGGTGACACCGGAGGGAACCCGGAAAAACCAGTTGGTGGGCTATGGTCTGGTCGTCGGTTTACAGGGTTCGGGTGACCAGACCCGGCAGACCCAGTTTACCGCCCAGTCAGTCAATAACCTGCTGAGACAGTTTGGAGTGCAGCTGCCGGAAAACGCTGAGCCCCGGCTGAAGAATGTCGCGGCAGTGAGTGTTCATACGACGCTAAATACCTATGTAAGGCCAGGGCAGGCGCTGGATGTGGTGGTGTCGTCCATTGGTGATGCCAAGAGCCTGCGTGGCGGCAGCCTGCTGGCGACGCCACTTAAAGGGCTGGACGGGAATGTCTATGCCATTGCTCAGGGCAGTCTGGTGGTGGGTGGCGTCACGGCGGAAGGTGCAAGTGGCAGCAAGGCGACGGTGAATATTACCACGGTAGGTCGGATACCCGGTGGGGCGGTTGTAGAACGTTCCGTGATTCCGCTGTTTGACGATTACGGCCATATCATGCTGAACCTGAACGAGACGGGTTTCCGGCAGGCGCGTCTGATCGTCAATGCCATTGACCGGGAGTTTGGACAAGGAACCGCCCATGCCATTGATGCAGCCCGGGTGGCGGTGTCCGCCCCCTATGATACAGACCAGCGGGTGGCCTTCATGTCGCGGCTGGAAAGCCTGACGATTCCGCAGTTGGAATTGCCTGCCAGAGTCGTCATTAATCCAAGAACCGGTACGGTGGTGATTGGGCAGAATGTTCGTATACGACCGGTGGCGGTTAGTCACGGCAGTCTGGTTGTTACTGTGTCGGAAGAGCCTCAGGTCAGCCAGCCGGGTATGTTCTCCCGTGGTCAGACCACCACGGTACCGCGCAGTGAAGTACAGATTA
Source organism: Kistimonas scapharcae (assembly GCF_039540975.1). Classification (NCBI taxonomy): domain Bacteria; kingdom Pseudomonadati; phylum Pseudomonadota; class Gammaproteobacteria; order Oceanospirillales; family Endozoicomonadaceae; genus Kistimonas; species Kistimonas scapharcae. The sequence continues at coordinate 22,034 of NZ_BAABFL010000465.1, read as the reverse complement.
GTGAGCAGAAGGGCACGATTTATGAGTTGCCGGATAGCCCAAGACTCAGTGATGTGGTCAGTGCACTGAACAGTGTGGGGGCGACGCCCAGTGAACTCATGTCCATCCTTCAGGCGTTCAGGCAGGCCGGTGCGCTGGAAGCCGAGATTGATGTGCTCTGACCCCCCACCCTTGAGGAGCTTATGAATACCTTATTATCCTTGTCAGAACCGACGGCATTGGACGTATCGTCAGTACAAGCCACTGATTCGAGTCAGGCAAAAGCGAGAGCGGTGGTTGAGGGGTTTGAAACGCTGCTCTGGCAGGAATTACTGAACAGCATGCACCGTACGGCAGATGCCATTAAATCCGGTGATAACCCATTGTCGCCGGACCGCAGCTGGGCCGATGACTGGTTGTCGGGCATCTGGGCGCAAGCCATGACCCGGCACAGTCAAAGCGGCCTTTCCGACCATATGCTCCGTCAGTTACGGATTGAAGCACCATGAACCTTCTGGATATCGGGCTCAGTGGCCTGAACAGCGCCCGTACCCGGCTTGAGACGGCTGGGCACAATGTGGCCAATGTGGCGGTTGAGGGCTTCAGCCGACGTGAAGTCCTGCAATCAACCTGCGAATGGTATCCTGCGGATCAACAGGTCATGCTGGCGGGTACACGCATTGACGATATCCGACGGGTGACCAGTGATTTCCTGGTCGACCAGCGTCATGCGACCTCGGCAGACTATGGCGAGGCCAGGGAGTTCGGTGACTACCTGAAGCGACTGGATGCTTACCTGGGCAATGAGTATACCGGGGTGTCATCATCGGTTGAACGGTTTGTCAGTGCTCTGAGTGCGGCCGAAACAGAACCGGCATCGACCGCTTACCGACAGCAGATCATCAGCGAAGCGGCAGCCATGGCTGTTAAATACAACAATCTTGGGCGGGTGTTGGTGGATTTCAGCCAACAGGTGGATGACCAGTTGGGTGCGATAGCTGCGGAAGCGTCAGCGCTCTCAGACAGTGTGGCGACATTGAACCGAACCATTCGGGATGGTTACAGCCGTGGCGCCCATATGGCTGACCTGGAAGACCAGCGGGATCAATTGATTAATCAACTCACGACGCAGGTCGGTGTACAGAGCCTGCGTCAGCCGGACGGGATGACCAGCCTGTTTTTCCGATCCGGTCAGTCACTGGTGCAGGGCGAGTGTGGTTATGGCGTAGTGATGCCAAACAGTGCGCAGGATGCCATGGCGATTCAACCTCAGCTGGACAGAGACGGCTCCCTGGAACCGTTACGAACCGACAGTGGCGAAATGCATGGGCTGGCGCGTTTCCGGTCCGAGGTGTTATTACCGGTATTGAACATGCTGGGCTGGCAGGCCGTCATTATCAGTGCCGGCAACAACCGGATCCTGGCGGACGGGCAGGATATGGCGGGGAATGCCGGTGCAGCCCTGTTTAACGATGTGAATGCGTCTGATGCCTGCCGTGCGCGGGTCATTCCTGAACAGTCATCAGGCAGCGCCAAGGCGACGCTAGCCGTGGATACATCACAACTGGCTGCGCTGAAACCCAATGATTACAGACTTAGGGTGACAGAGCAGGGCGGGCAGTTAAATTACACCATCCAGAGAGTGACGGATAACAGCGAAGTCGCATCCGGTACGCTGGATGCGACAGCGACAACCCGTGTGCCCTTTGAAGGATTGGTGCTGGAACTCTCGGCGGGTTCCGCGAAAGGCGACAGTTACCTGTTGACCCCATGGCGACATGAAACCGCTGCGATTCGAACCGTCTTATCGGAACCGGATCGACTGGGGCTGGCCGCAGCGGGGAATGGCCCTGGTGACAACAGCAACCTTACCCACCTGATGTCCTTCATGCAGTCAGAAACCTTCAGTGCAGGCACTTTGCCGGAATCCTCTGACCGGTTACTGGGGCGTATTGCGACCCGTAGCTGGCAGGCGACACAGCAGGCGGAATCCCTTGGTTTGCTGAAGCAGGAGGCGGATGCAGCCTGGGAATCGCGCAGTGGGGTTAATCTGGACGAAGAGGCGGGTGACCTGATGCGTTTTCAGCAGCATTATCAGGCTAATGCCCGGGTGTTATCGGCTGCGCAACGGGTATTGGATACGTTGTTGTCACTCTAGGCAACGTGGCCGTATTGCGCAGGCAAGAGAGGTTGTGACATGAGTGAGTTCAGGATCAGTACCGGTCAGGTGTTTGATAACATCCGGGATCGATTGCAGGAGACCACCGGTGACCTCAACCGGACATGGGATCGTATTGCTGAGGGTACACGTTTATCGCAGCCGGCGGACGACCCCCTGACGGCTGTGAGACTTCAGGGTATTTCTCGCGAGCAGGTTGCTGACAGCCGTTACCTGGAAAACAGTGCCTCGCTGGATGCCCTGCTGGCTCGCGAAGATAATACCCTGACGGCTTATGGCGCTCTATTGCAGCGCTGTCGTGAGCTGATCCTACAGGCGGCAAATGGCGCGATGGATCCTGCCAGCCTGCGGGCGATTGCCGGCGAAGTTCAAGGGTTGACGGATGGGGTTGCCTCTGTGATCAACTCGCGGGGGCCGGATGGTCGCTATCTGTTTGGTGGTTTTCGGGATGACCAGGCACCGGTCCTGCAGAAAACGGACGGCAGTTGGGTGGTTAACAATGATGACCCGGGCCAGCGGCAGGTGACAATTGCCCAGGGCTGGCAGATGCTGGCGAACGATACCGCGGTTGAACTGTGTTTCCGTATCAACGATGGTCAGGGCGGGACCTTTAACCTGCTGGATGCCCTGGGCAGTCTCCATAACCTGTTGCTGGCGCCGGGTGAAGATACTAATGAACAGCTCAATCAATCACTGCAGGCCGTTGACCAAGGGTTGAATCAGGTCTTCCGGGTACAAACGGAGGTCGGTACACGACAGCATATCATGGCTATCAGTAATGAATCCCTTGATCAGCGGCAGCTGTATGCTGAACAGTTGGCCGGTGAATTAGGCGACCTGGATTATGCTGCCGCCATGACACAACTGAACCGTGAGATGACTGCACTGGAAGCAACCCGAAAAAGTGTCGTGCAATTGGCAGGTCTCTCCCTGTTTGATTACCTGTAGCTGTTCAGATGATGGCTGTCGTTTATTACGGCAACGCATGCCTATAGAGAAAAACGGTATTTAAGCGCACGGTGATTTGCGTCGAGTTTGATAGCACCTGTTACTGATACGGAGCTAAAACCATGTCGCTGAGTATCATCACCAACTCACCTTCCCTGACTGCCCAGCAAAGTCTGGAGCGTGCCCAGAACGGGCTCGAAGCGTCAATGAAGAAACTGTCGACCGGTTACAAGATCAACAGTGCCAAGGATGATGCGGCGGGTCTCCAGATCAGTAACCGGATGACGTCCCAGGTCAATGGTCTGTCTGTAGCGATTCGCAATGCCAATGATGGGATTTCAGTGAGTCAGACCGCTGAAGGGGCGATGGCGGAAACTACCTCTATTTTGCACCGTATCCGTGACCTCTCACTCCAGTCTGCCAACGCCAGTAATGATGCACAGGATCGGATTGCGCTGCAACGTGAGGTCTCCCAGTTGCAGTCAGAAATCGACCGGATTGCCGAGACAACCACATTCAACAGCCTCAAGGTGCTGGATGGTTCCTATACCAACAAGAATTTCCAGGTGGGCGCGAATGCGTATGAAACTATTTCCGTCAGCATTGGCAACATGCGTGCGTCTACCATTGGCGGTATCGACAAAACGCTGGATGTCGTCCGTTCCGGCAGTGAGTTTGGCACAGTGTCCATTGGCGGCGACGGTACGTTGAGCAATCCTGGCAGCATGACGATTACCGGATCCAGAGGGGCTGCAACCATTGCAATAGACGGGGCTGATTCCGCAAAGTCGATTGCGACTAAAGTGAATCAACTGTCGATGGATACAGGGGTTACGGCCACAGCGGCAACTGGTGTTTCCTTGAGTGGATTTAGCTTGGCGGGTGCTCAATCGTTTTCAGCCAACATTAATGGTGTTCAGCTGAGTGGATTGAAGAGCTTGGATGACTTGGAGAGTGCGGTGAATGCCGATAAAACTTTGCAGGCAGCGGGTATTACTGCGAGCGCCTCAGGTGCAAAGTTGGAGGCCGCTCGTGGGGATACGATCACATTGTCTGAACTGAAAGGCGCAAACCTTACGTTTGGTACACAGGTAATGACTGAGCAGGCACCGTCCGCCTATGCCATGGGACAGTTTGAATTATCATCCACGGATGGCAGTGCAGTGGTGGTTTCTGGGACTGCGGCGACACCAACGAATGTTGTAGAAGCTACAGGTTCTGCAACTTTGAAGTCAGGCGACAACTTTGGTGCTGTGGCACTATCAACCACTAAGGGAACTGCCCCTGATGCTGGCGCTGCGGGGGGAGGGACCGTTGATATAACCGGTCCACTAGGAAGTGGAACTACCGGGTCGATTGCACAGTATTCCAGTGCCAAGCAGGTGGCTGATGAACTCAATAAGCTGACAGGCACAACCGGTGTTTCAGCGACTTCAACAACGTCAGTGGTATTGAGCAATCTTAATGTTGCTGGTTCTACAGTTGATTTCAACTTTGGTGTCAAAGGCTCAACAACAAAAATCTCGAATGTATCTGATATGGCTGGCCTGGCAACAGAAATCAATAAACTCACTGGATTGACTGCTGCTCACGATACATCAGCAAATACTGTAACCGTAACGCATGCGACAGGTGAAACCCTTGAACTTTCAGGTTTTGATAAAACGGGAGGGAGTGGTTCCACTGAATCCCTCATGGTCGGAGGCAAAACGGTCACTGCAAATGCCACAAACAATTCAGCTACGATAATTGGTGTCTTCGAGTTGAAAGCTGATGGTGACATCACGATTGGAGGAAACTATGGAGTCGGCGATTTTGCCAGTACCAGTACCAGTGCCAGTGGCTCTTCTGGTGTGATCAAATCAGGCAGCGATTTCAGCAAAGTAAATGCAGGCATGCCATCCCCGACACGTATCCTCAGTCATGCCGGCAGCATGGTCGTCAAAGGGCCGGTGGGTTCGGGCACAATTTTGGTGGATGGCACGGATACGGCGCAGAATATCGCCAACAAGTTTAATGCTGTCAGTGGTGAAACCGGTGTGGTCGCGAAGGCGAACACCGAGGCGTTGATCACTGATATCAATATTGGCTCTGGCCGTGATGGTATGACGCCCAGTGAAGTCTCCGTAGTGATCAATGGTGAGCAGTTTTCCATCCCGGGACCCAAGCAGTTCGCCGATGCCATCAATGCCAATCCAAGGTTGCAGCAGCTGGGGGTTTCAGCCAAATACAATACCGATGGCTCGGTACTGATCAGTTCCGATGTGGGCGGTAATATCGAAATCAACCAGTTCCGGGCGAATGTCTCCAATGATGAAAGCGTCAAGGTGAATGGCAAGGTACTGGATGCAGCCCATAACAGTGCACTGGTGACCGGTACCTTTGAGTTACAGGCCGATGGTGATATCAACCTGAAAGGGCCAGCCGTTGATGGTGTGACGACCAATCTGATTGATGGCAAGTCAACGGTTGAGACCCGAACCATGTATGTCACTGACATCGATATCACCACGGAGGCCGGTGCCCAGCAGGCGGTCAGCATCATTGATGACGCTATTGCCGATATTGACTCCCAGCGCGGTACGCTGGGTGCGATTCAGAACAGGCTTGAGCACACCATCTTTAACCTGCAGAGCATTCGGGAAAATGTGACTAACTCCCGCAGCCGTATAAAAGACACCGACTATGCGGCGGAAATGGCAGAAATGACCAAGCAGCAGATCCTCAAGCAGGCCAGTATTGCGAATCTGGCCCAGGCCAATGAAATGGCCCGGGATGTCTTGATGCTGATCCGTTAAGTGAAGACGGCTGGTCGCGTAGCATGAGGACATTATCATGTTACGCGTTATGCCGGTCAGGGCGTTGCATCGGATAAGTCGTATAACGGCAGATCAACGACAGTTCAGGGAAAATTTGTCAGGTTTGCGGCAAGTCCCACCGCACAATGCCCGAAAGCGCACACAGGCGATGCCAATGAACGCTCCTCCCTTGAATATCAACAGCTCTGGACTGGATGTCCATGCGATGGTGAAGGCCATCACCCAGGCTGAAGTTGCCCCGAAACAGGCGCAGATTGAGCGACGTGAAAAGGCGGCGGAAGTCGAGCTGACCGGGCTTGGCAAGCTGTTGTCTATCGCCACCCCGCTGCAGCAGCGCGCCGCCCTGTTGTCATCCGGACAGGCCTGGCAGACGTGGCAGGGAGAGAGTGTCGACAATAGTCGTGTAAAAGTGTCTGTTACCGGCAAGCCCCAGACCGGTGGTGCTCACGAGATTGTTGTCCATGAACTGGCCGCGCGGGAAAAACACCTGGCCGGCCCGTTTTCACCCGTATTCCGCCTGGGCGAGGGCGCTCTGGAAATCAGCGTTGCCGGCGGTACCTTCAAGGTGGATATCAAGGCGGACATGTCTTTGCAGGCTATTGCTGCTGCGATCAATACCGTGGCCCGTCAATATGGCGCCCGTATGGATGTGTTGAAAGACGTCAATGGTGAACAGTTATTGTTGAGTGCTGAAGCACCGGGTGCGGATAAGGCAATCAAGGTGGCGGGGCAGGGGCGTGGTACTGCGTTGGCAGAGGCTTTCCATGTGGTAGAGCTGGGACGGGATGCACGTTTCTCGCTGGACGGTGTGGAACTGGTCAGCCATGACAACCGGGTGGAGGATGTGATACCAGGTATTACCTTGGATTTGCAGCGATCGGATCCCGGGCAGACTGTGAGGGTGTCCGTGACCTCTGATTACCAACCGGTCATTGAGCAGGTGTCGTACTTTGTGGAAGCGTCCAATGCACTGGTGGAGGCAGCCCGGCCAGGGCTTCATGATGACCGCGCCGGTCGGATGGAAGCCCGCATGGCCAGCGATTTGCTGAACCAGATGCGGACAGTGCTTCGGCAGACGGTTCCCCACGGTGACGTACGTTCGCTGGTGGATCTGGGTATCGAAACCCAGCGTGACGGCACATTGGTGCTGGACGAGTCGACACTGGTGTCCGCACTGGCGCAACAGGGTGACGATGTCAAGGCAGTGGTTACTGGTCCTGATGGCATCATGTCTGCTGTCAGCCGGGTGATGGCCCAGTGGGCTGGCCCGTCGGGCGTGCTGGGTACCCGTGTGAATACCCTCTCCCGGAGTCTTGACCAGGTGGCCATGGAGCGTGAACAGCTGTCTCTGTATGAGCAGGTGATTCAGGATCGTACCCAGCGGCAATTCTTTGAAATGGATCGCCAGGTTGCGCGCTTCAAGGCTGTCGGTGAGCGTCTTGATCTGCTGACCAGTCAACTTCTTAATGTGCAGAAAGGAAAACGGTGATGGCGTATTCCATGGGCAGTCAGAACAATCCGGTCGCTGAGGGCTACGGCAATACGCTGCGTCACCGTTCGATGGCCGCAAACCAGGGGGAACGCCTGCTGCTGGTGTATGCGACGTTAGTAAACCAGCTGATGCAGGCGCAGGGATATATGGAGCGACACATGTGGGCGGCCAAAGGAGAAACGGTGGGTCGTTGCCTGGATATTTTTACCTGCCTGCAGTCGTCTCTGGACCATGACAGAGGCGGTGCCATTGCTGGCAATCTGGATGAATTATACCGCTACTGCATGCTGCGGCTGCTGCAGGCCAGCCGGTCGAATGATCCGGCCATCATTGCTGAAATCGTGACGCTGGTGAAAACGCTCAAATCCGCCTGGGATGAAATAGTCTAATATTGCCAAGGCCATACCGCTGGTCGTATGGCTCATCTCCCTTAAACAGCGTTTGCAGTTGCCAGTCTATGTTGACTCTTTTATCCCTTGTCGATTCGAGCACGCTTGCGAAAAATACTGCAGGGCAGGAGACCGCTGGCAACGTGGACGGCGTGCCCGATGATTGTCTGGAGCCGGAGGGAGGATTGTCATCGCCGGGAGCGTTGCCGGCATTTTCATCGTTCCTGCAGACTGCCATTGATACTGACAATGGTGATTCGCCTGCGACGTTGACCTCAGTGGTACCGATAGACGACGTCCTGACGTCGAAGTCGGATGATGTGTCGTCTGAAATCGGGTTACCGAGTGTTGCCGATAAGACAGCAGTGGATACAGTCTTATTGCATCAGAGCCACGAACACGAACCTGTTGCGATAGTGAACTCTGCCTTTTACCAAACTGACTCTGATGTTGCAGCACTGAGACAGTCTGTCAGCATCGAAGATGCATCAAACATTCAGAGTCGTGTTATGCCGGGCGCTCCGGTCAGTCGGCTGCCACTGTCATCTATCCATCAAGACACGAGTGTCTTCCCTGATAATCCAGTGAGCGAACTGACATCCTGTCAACAGGAGCCCGTTACGAACCAAGGCTCCTGGGAGGTTGAATGTTTTTTGTCGGAGCTTATTAATGCCATCGTACCGGCAATTGAGAGTGATGCCCCGTCAAGCGCCGCCTTGTTGATACCTAATCAGACGCGAGGGGCGGTACAGCCACTGACACCTTTGGTGTCAGTGGTGTCTGCCGAACCAGCAGCTTCTTCATTGTCACCGGTTCCCACCGCCCCCGCTGATCCTGCCGTGGCACTCTTGAAGGCGGATAACAATAACCTGCAGCTGGGGGTCGAGCCGCCGGGTATGGGCTATCTGACGATTGCCGTGAAAAAACAGGATCAGCAATTGTCTGTACAACTCATGACGGAAACGGCGACGGATCACCATCTTCTCTCGGCACATGGCGACAGTGTCAGGCTTATGCTGGAAAACCCGGGGTGGGGCGAAGGGCGGTATCCACCGGGAAGTGTTGCAGTCAATGTGGAAAAAGCGACGTGGCTAGGAACAGGCTTAGCGGGTGGTGAAGAGTCTTCTGCCCGTGATCCACAGAGGGCGTCCCAGTCCTCGGAGCATGGCAACGAACGTGAAGGGGCGTTGTCGTCAGTTCAGTTATTGCAGGCTTCCAGTCAGCTGGTGGATCTGTTTGCCTGATGTCCAACCACCGGTACGGAGTGGTTCAAGCGTATGAAAGGTAAGTGGGTTCTGGGTGTTGTTGCGATTGCTGTACTGCTGGCTGCCGGAGGCGCAGCGATGTTTTTTTTGTCAGAAGATGAAAAACAAGCGGAAGAATCCACACAGTCGATCCTGCCTTACTTTGTCACGCTCAATAATATCGTGGTTAACCTGCGCAGCCAGGAGCAGGAGATTCACTACCTTCAGCTTGAGGTGGCCATCCAGGTAGCCAGCAAGAAATATCAGGCAGAACTGGCGCAATACCACCCGGTATTGCGCGATGCTCTCAGTGATTATTTTTCCACCCAGTACTACGAGGCCATGGACGATCCCGGTCAGCGGGAGGTGCTGCGCAAAGGCGCCCTGGAACGGATTCGGGAGGTGGCGAAAATACACCTTCACCGCCAGCGGGTGGATGATCTGTTCCTGACCAGCATGGTCATCCAGTAGATGAACGGTACGCAGCAGGGTGCGCCATTGCGTTATCAGACGACGCAATTGTCGAGTACACGGCAGTCGCACCAGATTACCCAGTGGCTGCCGGCCGTTAAACGACAGGCGCGTTACGTATCTGACCGGCTGCAGGCCGATGACATGATGGATGACCTGGTACAGGCGGGGTTATCCGGCCTGCTGGAAGCGCTTCAGCGTTACCAGCCGGATGCCGGTGTCGCCTTTTGGGGGTATGCCCTGCCGAGGATCCGGGGCGCGATGATCGATGAAATCCGTCGACAGGACTGGCGCCCCAGGGGGATCGGGAAAATGGCCGGCAACATCAGCCAGGTCATGGTCAGGCTGGAGCAATCCCTCGGACGTTTACCGGTGGAGCGGGAGATTGCCGAGGCCATGGGCATGTCATTGACCGATTACCAGCACTGCCTCAATGACATCCACATGGGCCAGCTGGAGGTGTTACCCCAGGAACCTGATGAACCCGCCAGTGACACCGGCTGCGAAAGTGTGGTGTCTCGTCGGGAAACGGAGGCGCAGGTAACGGCGGCAGTCAGTCAACTGTCGGTTCGAGAGCGACAACTGTTGTCTATGTATTATGGCCAGGAGTTGACTATGCAGGAAATCGCATCCGGTCTGGGGATTACTGAGGCACGGGTCAGCCAGATCCACAAACAGTGTCTTTTGAAACTGCGTATCCTGTTGAACCCGGGGGAGAGTGCACAATGTTGAGACTGGCGGGCTTCCTGATCCTGGTGCTCAGCGTTTTCGGTGGTTTTACCATGGCCAACGGCAAACTGATGGCACTCTGGCAGCCGGCAGAGATCGTTATCATTGTGGGTGCCGCTGTGGGTGCTTTTATGGTGGCCAATCCATCGTCGGTTCAGAAACTGGTGGCGACCCATCTGCATTATGTCATCGTCAAACAGGCCGGTTTTGAAAAAGATTTTTTCATGGAGTTACTCCAGCTTGAATACCAGCTGTTTGACCTGCTTCGAACCAAGGGGGCTGCGGGTATTGAGGACCATATCGAAAGCCCGGAAAACAGTGAGATCTTTACCGCCTATCCCCGCATCATCGCCCATAAGCGACTATTACACTTTATTACCGATAACTTTCGCATCACCGGTATGACTAATATTACCCCGCATGAGCTGGAGGGGTTGCTGGAGCAGGAAATTCACACGCTTGAGGCAGACCTTAAACGACCGGGAGATGCGTTACAGTCTATCGCAGATGCTTGTCCGGGGTTCGGTATCGTGGCGGCGGTAATGGGGATCGTTATCACCATGCAGTCTATGGATGGGCCGATAGGCGAAATCGGTGCCCATGTAGCGGCAGCGCTGGTGGGTACTTTTCTGGGGATACTACTCTGTTACGGCATTGTGGGGCCTCTGGCCAGTGCGGTCAGCTATACCGCGCAGAATGAATGCCTGGCGTTCGATTGCGTGAAGTCAGCGCTGGTCTCCTGCCAGCTGGGCCGTCCACCGATACTGGCCGTCGATGCCGGTCGACGGGTGTTGTACGACGAATTACGGCCAACGTTTCTTGAACTGGAGCGGTGGTTGAGAGGCAGCCGGGAGTAATTGTCCGTGTCTGAGCATCCTCTGATTATCAAACGGGTGGTGCATGTCTCCCATGGCGGCCACCACGGCGGTTCCTGGAAAGTGGCCTTTGCAGATTTTGCTATCGCCATGATGGCGCTGTTCCTGGTGTTGTGGCTGGTGGCTGCGACCAACCGGTTACAAAAGGAAGTGATCGCAGACTACTTTTCCAACCCTGGCATGTTCAAGCATCCTTCCAGTGATAACCCGATCCGTATGGAAGGGGCGACGTCTGTGCATCAGGGGGCTCCGACACCGGTGCGTGCCAAGGCGACAGGGTATGAAGGTTTTGAACTGGCGGGCAATACGGCACCGGGGGTTAATGAATTGAATGGGGTGGCCACGGAACTCTCTAAAGTGGGTTCACAGAAAGGCCGTGGTGGTATGCGGTCGTCGTATAAAGTGGAGCGGATTCCCAATGGCCTGATTCTGACGATTCCTGAGATAAACAATGAACCCATGTTTCTGGCGGGAAAATCAGACCTGACTTACCTGTATGAAGACCTCTTTCTTGAAATGGCGCCCATCCTCTCCAAACTTCCCAATAAAATGATTATTTCAGGACATACCGATGCTACTCCCTGGTCGCCGGCATCCTCCATGGATAACTGGAAACTGTCGGCTAACCGGGCGGATACGGTGCGTCGCACTTTAGTGTTTGGTGGTATGCCAGAGAACAAGGTGCTACAGGTTGTCGGCATGGCGGATCAGGCACCATTACAGGGCTTTAGTCCGGAAGATCAGCGTAACCGGCGCATTGAGATTATGGTGCTGTCCCGAAAAAGTGCTGGTTATGTGAAACATGCCATGCAGAAAAAAGCCGATTTTGATCTGCCGGCAGCACAGTTGGAGCAGGCGATTGACAAGGCGAAAGCCAACCAAATCGCGTTATGACCGATTGCCTTTCCAATAAACAACCAGCGTCACGTGAACAAAGTACTGGCTGTTGACGTATATCACGGGACACTGGGCAGACTTTTCGAGTATTGTTCGCGGCTTCCAGTTAATGTTGACGCTGTTGTCGTATGCCCATGACCGACCATCCCGCTTCACTATCGCTTGCCAATATTGAACCGTTTTCATGCCCGGCAGTCATGATCGCAAGCCCCGCCTCCGGTCAGGGAAAAACCACCTTTACCGCTGCGCTGGCGCGCCTGTACCGCAATAAGGGCCTGAGCGTGAAGGTGTTCAAGTGCGGACCGGATTTCCTAGACCCCATGATCCATGAGCAGGCCTGCGGTAACCCGGTCGATGTCGTCGATACATGGATGACCACGGATGACTATACCCGGTTTATGTTGGCAGAAGCGGCGGCTTGTCATGATGTCCTGATCGTTGAAGCGGCCATGGGGCTATTTGATGGTGATTCGTCACCGGCAGCGCTGGCCCGCCAGTTGGGCCTGCCGATTTGGACGGTGATCAATGCCAGAGCCATGGCTCAGAGTTTTGGTGCGCTGGCATACGGGCTCAAGCATTATCAACCGGATACGCCATTAGCAGGCGTTATCGCCGGTCAGGTAGGCGGCGATTACCATGTTGAGCTACTGCGGGAGAGTTTGCCGGAGGACATTCCCCTGGTTGGCGCCATACCCCGTGATTCCGCCATGGTACTGCCGGAGCGTCATCTGGGGCTTGTCCAGGCCAGCGAACTGGCAACCACCCTGGATCAGCAACTGGATAACGCGGCTGCCTTGCTGGAAAGCCGCGGCTTCGGTGCGTTGCCTCCCGACGTGACATTTACGCTGCCGGAATGTGACAGTGTGGAACCCTTACTCAACGGTTGTCGTATTGCGATTGCACGTGATGATGCCTTTGCCTTTATCTACGCGGCAAACCTTCGCACCCTGAAAGCGTTAGGGGCGGAGTTACAGATATTCTCACCTGTAGCTGGGGATCGTCTGCCTGAATGTGATGCGGTTTGGCTGCCTGGTGGTTATCCGGAGCTGCACATGACGGCACTGGCGGAAAATTGTGCACTGGTAGCGGATCTGGAAGCGCATGTGGCGGCTGGCCGACAGCTGTACGCTGAGTGTGGCGGCATGCTTTATCTGCTGGAATCGTTGACTGATCAGCATGGTGCAACCGGTATGATGGCGGGCCTGCTGCCGGGTTCGGCAACATTGCAGGAGCGTCTGGTTAACCTGGGCCTGGAAGCACTGGATTTGCCGGAAGGGGAACTGCGTGGCCACAGTTTCCATTATTCCACTATGACAACCCCCATGACACCGTGGCAGCATACCCGGCGTCAGCGGGCGCGTTATGGCTCAGACACGGGGGAGGCTGTCTATCGAAAAGGCAGTATCCAGGCATCCTACCACCATGCCTATTTCGCCAGTGCTCCCCATGCGGCTGCAACGCTTTTTATGGCAAGCGATCTCACGAAGCCGATGAAACACGCCCTGGATCAAGCGTCAGAAACTGTTTAATGGATGTGATCTTATGATTGACTTGTTTTTGCCGACATCACATTATTAGCCGGAATACGCTAATCCCTGAAGCTATGACACTGACAACACTGCATCACCATCATAGACGTCACGTCGGTATCGCCCTGCTGGTTGCGATGCTGCTGTCTGTGCTGCAGTTTTGTCTGATGGGTGTCGCCGAGGGGAAAACCATGCATCCGTCGTCCATGGAAAGCACGATGGTCATGGAGATGGACAGCGCGATGATGATGGCGATGGATACCGGTGATGGTATGGTGCATGACTGCTGCCTGCCGGATAATCCGGTATCACCAACCGCCATGGCAGATAAAGTCTGTCCTGACTGTGAAGGTGATGCGCCTGCCCTGCAGGTGTCTTCACCGGATCTGAAACCGGTCTTCATGCTGTTGTTCACGGTCGTGCAACCGATGTTCGACCCGGTGCCGCAAACCCGTAACTGGCAAGTGTTCACTGAGCCGGACATACGAACCTCCCTACCCGATATCTATCTGGCGAAAGCCGCCTTCCTCGAATAGTCCGTTGGCGCAATAACCCTGATTTGAGCCCGTTATTGCCCATGAGCTGTCGTTAGCCTGCGCCTGAATTGGCGTCATTGACTCTGGTTGGTCGTCTGACAAAAAGCCGGAGAGGCAGCTCCTCAACGGAGAAACACCATGTTTTTCTTACGTCGCTTTTTTGCGGCACTGAACCGTAACCCGCTCTGGTTGGCGTGGTGGTCGGTCTTTGCGATGTCGGCATCTGGCAGTCCGCTTTCCTTGACAGTTGCTGAGCAGCAGGCGTTGTCATCTGATGCCGGCACCCAGGCCCTGCAGGCCAAGGCCCGTGCATTTTCCGAGCAGGCCGTTGCAGCAGGGAGCTGGGCTGATCCCAAACTCTCCATTGGTACCATGAACTTGCCGGGGGATAACCTGGATCCCTTTGACCAGGGCATGCTTGAACTGAAGCTTGAGCAGATGCTGCCCCGGGGTGACAACGCTGCCATTCTCCGCCGTAAAGGTGAGTTGCAGGAAGCCGCTGCCAGTCAGCAGGCAGACGATCGTCGTTTGTCTGTGGTGCGGGATGTCCGTTTGGCCTGGCTGGATGCCTGGTACTGGCAACAGTCACTGCAACAGCTGCGTCAAGATCGATATCTGTTTGAAAGCCTGGTGACGGTCACCGAGTCCATGTACAGCCAGGGTCGTAAAACCCAGCAGGATGTGCTGCAGGCGGAAGTGGTGCTGTCGCGGCTGGATGATCGTATGGCCACCGCCGCCGCAAGCGCCAATGAAAGTCGCGTCCGGTTGGCGCGATGGTTGTATCAACAGCCGGTGGTGTCTGTCAGTGAAGCATTACCCACCTTGCCCGCCTTGCCCGCAATAACCGACCAGGCACTGCTATCCCATCCGCAGGTTCAGGTGGCTGACCTGGCCATTGACCAGTCTGACCAGGATGTTGCCCTGGCCCGGGAGAGCTATAAGCCGCAGTGGGGCGTTGAGCTGACCTATGGTCGCGAACAGAGCGATATGGGCGGGATGGGCATCGATAACCGTGACCGGTTCTCCGCCATGGTGATGCTCGATATCCCGCTTTTCACCGGCAACCGCCAGGATCGCCAGCTGTCCGCCAGCCAGTACCGCCGTGAGGCCAGCACAGCGGCACGCCTGAACACGCTGCAGCAGTTGCAGGGGACGTTGCAGGCGGAAGCTGCCCGCTATAACGGGCTGAAAGATCGCCTTGCACTCTACAGAACCCAGATCTTACCCACGGTTACGCGTCAGGCGGATGCGGCACTCAAGGCTTACCAGGCCGATACCGCTGATTTCACCAGCGTGATACAGGCCTACCAGTCCCGGTTGGATCTCACCCTGGCCTATAAACGGCTTCAGGCTGATACACGGCAGAGTGAAGCGCGTTTGCATTACCTGCTGCCTGTGAATAGTCAGCCACTGTCAGACGAAAAGAAGGAACGGTAATGAAGACAATCACTCTGATCAGTCTGGCATCGGCGGTTGCCTTTTCCGCCGGTATGGCGGCCCAGTATGTTTTAGCACCGCTCAGTGATGCGATGGCGGCGGAAAGCCATGAAAAAAAGCCTCTCTATTGGGTGGCGCCGATGGACCCCAATTACCGGCGCGACCAGCCGGGCAAGTCCCCGATGGGTATGGATCTGGTGCCGGTCTATGAAGATAAGGGCGCGGCAGACAATACGCCAGGTACAGTGACTATCTCTCCAGCGGTTCAGAACAACCTTGGGGTGCGCACTGAGACTGCGAGCCTGAAGACCCTTGAGCCACAGATAAGCACAGTGGGACGTATTGGTTATAACGAAGACAGCCTGCTGCAGATTAACAGCCGGGTGCAGGGCTGGGTCGAAAATCTGCAGGTGTCGTCAGTCGGCGATGATGTGCGCAAGGGCGACAAGCTGTTTGATCTCTATTCTCCGGCGCTGGTCAATGCCCAGGAGGAACTGCTGTCGGCGCTTCGCTCAGGCAATACTGGGCTGATCCGGGCATCCCGCGAGCGCCTTGCTTCATTGGATGTGCCTGAACAGACCATCAGTCGCATCATCAGCAACCGGCGTATTGAGAGAACGTTGTCGGTCTATGCGCCACGGGATGGCTATGTCTCGAAACTCAATATCCGTGAGGGTGGGTATATCAATCCATCCAGCCTGCTGGTTGAGCTGGCCAGTATGGCGTCTATTTGGGTGGTGGCAGATGTGTTTGAACGTCAGTCGCCGTTGGTGCGGGCCGGTCAGGTGGCGTCCATGACTGTTGGCTACCTGCCGGGTAAAACGTGGCAGGGCACAGTCGACTATGTCTACCCGGAATTGGACGCACAGACCCGGAGTCTGCGTGTACGACTTCGGTTTAATAACCCCGATGATGCATTGAAACCCAACATGTACTCCCGGGTCAGCATTGTTACCGATGCCTTTGAGGCACTGACGATCCCCAAGGAAGCGTTAATCCTAACCGGTGACCAGGAACGGGTAGTCAAGGCTTTGGGTAATGGCCAGTTCCGTTCCGTTCGGGTGGACAGCGGCCGGGTTGTCGGTGAACAGGTGGAGATTCTTCGAGGACTGCACCAGGGCGAGCGGGTTGTGACCTCGGCCCAGTTCCTGCTGGATTCGGAGTCCAGCGTGACGGCTGACCTGACCCGGTATGAGTCCTTAGCCCGTGACCGTGTCTGGACGACGGGTACCCTGGATCAAAAGAAAGACGGTGTGCTTACGATCACCCATGACCCTGTACCCGAATGGGGCTGGCCCGGTATGACCATGGACTTCGACCTGTCCCCGGAGGTCGGCATCAGTGTGTTTGATGAGGGGCAGGCCATCCGCTTTGAAATGGAGAAGACGCCGGCAGGCAGTTACCGGATTGTAGCGATGGCAAAGGGTGAGATGAACCATGAAACGATGGATCACAGCCTGATGGATCATGGCGAAATGAACCACGAGATGATGGATCATAGCCAGATGAATCATGGTGATATGAACCACGAGATGATGGATCACAGCCAGATGAATCATGGCGAGATGAACCACGAAATGATGGATCACAGCCAGATGAATCACGGTGAGATGAACCACGAGATGATGGATCACAGCCAGATGAAACATGGCGAGATGAACCATGACATGATGGACCACAGCCAGATGGGGCACTGAGGAGACGACCATGATCGGAGCGATTATTCGCGGATCACTGGGAAATCGTTTCCTGGTGTTACTGGCGGCATTGGCGCTGTTGTTTGCCGGAACCTGGGTGACCCGGAACACGCCGGTGGACGCTTTGCCGGACCTGTCGGATGTGCAGGTGATTATCAAGACAGACTACCCCGGTCAGGCACCCCAGCTGGTGGAAGACCAGGTGACTTATCCGCTGACCACGGCGATGATGGCGGTGCCCGGAGCAGTGGATGTGCGGGGTTCCTCCATGTTCGGCACCTCCTACGTCTACATCCTGTTTGAGGATGGCACGGATATGTACTGGGCCCGCTCGCGGGTACTGGAATACTTGAACCAGGTGCAGTCGAGTTTGCCGGATGAAGCTGTCACGGCGCTGGGCCCGGACGCCACCGGTGTCGGCTGGGTGTTCAATTATGCCCTGGTTGACCGAACCGGACAGCATGACCTAGCGCAGCTGCGCAGCCTGCAGGACTGGTACCTGAAATACCCGCTGCAGTCGGTGCCCGGTGTCAGTGAAGTGGCCACGGTGGGCGGCATGGTCCGGCAGTACCAGGTGGTGGCAGATCCTGACAAACTGCGGGCTTACGGCATTCCCCTGCAGCTACTCCGTCAGGCGCTGGAGAAAGGTAACCGCGAGGCCGGTGCGTCTGCCATCGAGATGGCAGAGGCGGAATATATCGTGCGTATTACCGGGTACCTGCAGGGCGTTGAGGATATACGGCAGGTGCCATTAAAAGTCACCGCTGACGGTACGCCGCTGACCGTAGGGGATGTCGCTGACGTGCGCCAGGGTCCGCAGATGCGCCGGGGGATTGCGGACCTGAATGGCGAAGGGGAAGTGGTCGGCGGCATTATCGTCATGCGTTATGGCGAAAATGCCCGGGAAGTCATTGACGGCG
Source organism: Kistimonas scapharcae (assembly GCF_039540975.1). Lineage (NCBI taxonomy): Bacteria > Pseudomonadati > Pseudomonadota > Gammaproteobacteria > Oceanospirillales > Endozoicomonadaceae > Kistimonas > Kistimonas scapharcae. The sequence continues at coordinate 3,893 of NZ_BAABFL010000465.1, read as the reverse complement.
TCAAGCAGAAACTGGCCGAGTTACAGCAGGGCCTGCCGGATGGCGTGGAGATTGTCACGACCTATGACCGTTCAACGCTGGTCTCAGAAGCTGTATCGACCCTGACTCAAACGCTGCTGATCCAGATTGTCATCGTCGTAGCGATCTGCGCCCTGTTCCTGTTGCATTTCCGTTCGTCGCTGGTGGTGGTCATCAGCCTGCCGCTGGGGATTCTGGGTGCGTTTTCGATCATGTACCTGCAGGGGCTAAACGCCAACATCATGTCGTTGGGTGGCATCGCTGTGGCGATTGGATCCATGGTGGACGGCGCCATTGTGATGATTGAAAACTTCCACAAACATCTGCAGCGGGTCAAGGTCACGGCGGCCAACCGCTGGGCGATTGTGCAACAGTCGTCGTTGGAAGTGGGGCCGCCGCTGTTCTTTTCGCTGCTGATTGAAGCAATCAGTTTCATGCCGGTGTTCAGCCTGCAGGCGCAGGAAGGGCGGTTGTTCTCGCCGCTGGCCTTTACCAAGTCCTACGCCATGGCGGTGGCGGCGGGCCTGACCATCACCCTGGTGCCGGTGCTGATCGGCTACCTGGTGCGGGGCAAGGTGATGGAAGAGCACCGTAACCCGGTGAACCGCGTTCTGATGGCGGCCTATCGCCCGCTGGTGAAAGGGGCGCTGGCCCATGCTCGGTGGCTGGTGGGTGCGGCACTGGTGCTGATGGTGGTTGGCCTTTGGCCGGCGACCAAGCTGGGCAGTGAGTTCATGCCGGACCTGGATGAAGGCGACCTGATGTATATGCCGACCACCTATGCCGGACTCTCGGTCGGCAAGGCCCGGGAGTTGCTGCAACAGACCGACCGCCTGATCAAGACCGTACCGGAAGTGGAGACGGTGTTTGGCAAGGTCGGCCGTGCGGAAACGGCGACAGACCCGTCACCACTGACCATGATTGAAACCGTCGTGCAGCTCAAACCCCGCAGCGAATGGCGGGACGGGGTGACTCCGGAAAGCCTGCGCGCGGAACTGGAACAGCGGGTGAAACTGCCCGGTGTGAGTAATGCCTGGGTCATGCCGATCCGCACGCGCATCGACATGCTTTCCACTGGTATCAAGACACCGGTCGGCATTCAGGTGACGGGACCGGACCTCAAGCGTATTGACGGCATTGGTCGTGAATTGGAACAGCTGCTGCCGGCAGTGTCCGGCACACTCTCCGTCTACGCGGAACGGGTAGTGGGCGGTCGCTATATCCGTGTGGATATCGACCGGGTGCGGGCAGCGCGGTTCGGACTGAATATCAGTGATATCCAGGCGGTGGCGACCTCCGCCATTGGGGGCATGAACGTCACCAACACGGTTGAGGGGCTGGCCCGTTATCCGGTGAATCTGCGCTACCCGCAAAGCTTCCGGGATTCGGTGGAAGCCTTGGAAATCCTACCGGTGGTGACACCGTCCGGACAGGGCATTGCCTTGGGGGATGTGGCGGATATCGTGATTGAAGACGGCCCCGGCGCGATCCGTTCCGAGAATGCCCGGCCTGCCGGACGGGTGCTGGTGGATATCGAAGGGCGGGACCTGGGTTCCTGGGTGCGCGAGGCGCAGGCGCTGGTACGGGAGCAACTGACGCTGCCGGCCGGTTATGCACTGGAATGGACCGGCCAGTATGAATACATGGAGCGGGCCAATGAACGACTCGGGATCATTATTCCGGCCACCCTGTTTTTCATCGCGGTGATTCTCTTCCTGACTTTCCGGCGTGCCTTCGAGGTGGTGGCCATTCTCGGTACGCTGCCATTTGCGTTGATAGGCGGCATCTGGCTGATGGCATTGCAGGGTTACAACCTGTCGGTCGCGGTTGGTGTCGGGTTTATCGCCCTGGCGGGGGTGACGGTGGGGAACGCCATCATGATGCTGGTGTATCTCAACCAGTCGTTGGATGACTGCCGTCTGCGGGGACAGGAACAGGGGCTGCCGCTTACGCAGGCGGCCATCCGTGATGCGGTGATAGACGGCGCTGTGTTGCGGTTGCGCCCGATCATGATGACCGTCTGCACCATCCTGTTTGGCCTGGTGCCGGTGATGCTGAACGACGGCACCGGTGCGGAAATCATGCAGCGTATCGCCGGTCCGATGATCGGCGGTATCACCAGTTCTCTGATTGTGACGCTGGTGCTGGTGCCCGCCGTCTATTTCCTGTGGCATGGGCGAACCGTCGTTAAGGCAGACGCCTGAATCGTTGGTTAAGTAAAATGCAGCGTCATCAGGCGCTGCCGGTTAGGAAGAAATGGAGTGAATGCAATGAAAAACGTTAAGTCACTGCTGTTAGGTACTGTGTTAACCGTGGCCTCCATGAACGGCTTCGCGGAGGAGTCGTTTCCCATGGTGATGGTGTACAAAACGCCGACCTGCGGCTGCTGCACGGAGTGGTCAAACCACCTGGAGGCCAACGGCTTCAAGGTGATGAACCACAATGTGGAGGATATGAATAAGTACAAGGAGAAAGCCAACCTGCCTTACGGGCTGGGTTCCTGCCATACGGCGTTTGTCGGCGGTTATGCGGTGGAAGGGCATGTGCCGGCGTCTGACATCAAGCGCATGTTGACGGAAAAACCGGCCATTCGCGGGCTGGCCGTGCCTGGTATGCCGATGGGTTCCCCGGGGATGGAGTATGGGGATCGGAAAGATGCGTATAACACCATCAGTTATACCAAGGATGGGAAGACCAGTGTGTATGCTTCTCATTAAGACGGATTTGTGATTTTGCAGACTATTCGGTGAATAAGGATCGACGTTGGGGGCTGTGCGCTGGCTCCCAACGTCGAGCGTATTGCTTCACGTCAGGTTTAGGCAAGCAATGTCGCCTTATAGCCACAATCAGCCCTGTTAGTTGTCGCGTATTCGCAGTAACCTGTGCAGGCAGTCTCAGTGACCGTTGTTGTGAACGATAAGTAAGGATCACCATCAGGCACCGGGGTGAACCAATGACTGACAGATGGAAAGAACAGGCAATCAAATGGCGGGACAGGGCGCGTGAGGATCGCGAAAAACGGCGCGCCCTTGAGCGGGAAGTCGATGAACTGAAAGCCCAGCTGGCTAAAGCTGAACGGCAACTTCGGCGTGCCAGGTTAACGACAGAAAAGAGCCAGGCTTTGCAAAACCAGGTGAGGGAAGTATTAAGGGAAGCGCTGGAGGCCTGATGCAAAAAGCGCAGTAGGACATCTTCATAACCATTAAGATAAATATATTGACTCTGTCGTTAATCGCATTAGTGTGATGAGCAATATTCTATTGCTGTACTATCGTCTCACAAGTGCGAGGTAACCATGGGCACGGCAACAAACAATAATAAAATTCTGCTGAAAAATGGCCTGCTGGTGGATGGCACGGGAAACCCTCCTAGAAAAGCTGATGTATTGATGGATAGCGGTCGCCTGCGTGTACTCCAGCCGGGCGATACGATGATCGATGCCTCCCCCATCGACTGTGACGGCAAGGTGATCGCACCCGGTTTTATTGATGTCCACAGTCATATGGATTACTTCGCCATTGAGAATGCCCCCGAACATTTTGATCCCTTCATTGCCCAGGGGATTACCACAATGGTGGTAGGCAACTGTGGCTTCAGCCCGTTCGGGTTTAAATGCAATACGCCCCATCAGCATTTGATTGAAAACTCCCTGTTCAAGGAAGGCCATGGCGATATCAGCTGGCATAGCTTCAAGGGGTATCAGCAACGCATCCAGGGACATGGCTGTGGCCCCAACCTGGTCAGCCTGGTGGGGCATGGCGTGTGTCGTACGTCGTTGAACGGGTTTAGCGCCAGCTGCGTATTCTGGCACAACTTGAACACCGATTCTGGTAACTCTTGAACACCCATTCTGGTAAGTCTTGAACACTGATTCT